>JAJYXA010000171.1 GCA_021791235.1 Pseudomonadota bacterium | reverse complement strand
TCACCGCCGAGGACGTCGAAGCGGACCGCATCCACGCCGCCGGCCTGGTGGTGCGCGACGTGCCGCGTCTGCATTCGAATTTCCGTGCCGACCAGTCCTTGCCCGACTACCTGAAGAGCCAGAATATCGTGGCGATCGCCGACATCGACACGCGCCGGCTGACCCGCATCCTGCGCGAGAAGGGTGCGCAGGCCGGCTGCATCATGGCGGGTGCGGTGGACGAAGCGAAAGCGCTCGAGGCCGCGCACGCATTCCCGGGCCTCGCTGGCATGGATCTCGCCAAGGTGGTGAGCGCGCCCGCGTCCTACGAATGGAGCGAGACCGAATGGAAGCTCGGACGTGGCTATGGTCAGCAGACCGAGCCGCGCTTCCATGTGGTGGCCTTCGATTACGGCGTCAAGCGCAACATCCTGCGCATGCTGGCCGAGCGCGGCTGCCGCCTGACGGTGTTGCCTGCGACCGCTACCGCCGAACAGGCGCTGGCCCTGAAGCCGGACGGCATTTTTCTTTCCAACGGCCCGGGCGATCCGGAGCCATGCGATTATGCGATCCGTGCGATCGGTGAATTGGTTGCGGCCAGGATCCCGACCTTCGGCATCTGCCTCGGCCACCAGCTGCTCGCGCTGGCATCGGGCGCCAAGACCGTGAAGATGAAGTTCGGCCACCACGGCGCCAATCATCCGGTGAAGGACCTCGACAGCGGACGCGTCGCGATCACCAGCCAGAACCACGGCTTTGCGGTGGATGCGGCGACGCTCCCCGCGAATATTCGCAGTACCCATGTTTCGCTGTTCGACGGTTCGCTGCAGGGCATCGCGCGCACCGACGCGCCCGCCTTCAGCTTTCAGGGACATCCCGAAGCCAGCCCCGGCCCGCACGACGTGAGCTATTTGTTCGACCGATTTATCAAGCTGATGGCCGACCATGCCCAAGCGCACTGACTTAAAAAGCATCCTCATCATCGGCGCCGGCCCCATCGTCATCGGGCAGGCGTGCGAATTCGACTACTCCGGCGCGCAGGCGTGCAAGGCGCTGCGCGAGGAGGGCTACAAGGTCATCCTCGTCAACAGCAATCCTGCGACGATCATGACCGACCCGGACATGGCGGACGTCACCTACATCGAGCCGATTTCCTGGCAGGTGGTCGAGAAGATCATCGAGAAGGAGCGCCCCGATGCGCTGCTGCCGACGATGGGCGGGCAGACCGCGCTCAATTGCGCGCTTGACCTCGCCAAGCACGGCGTCCTGGAAAAATATGGCGTCGAGATGATCGGCGCGTCGAAGGAAGCCATCGACAAGGCGGAAGACCGCGAAAAATTCAAGGCGGCGATGACCAAGCTGGGCCTCGGTTCGGCGCGCTCGTCGATCGCCCACAGTCTGGAGGAAGCGCTGCAGGTGCAGGCTGCACTGGGTTTTCCCTCGATCATCCGGCCCTCGTTCACCATGGGCGGGTCGGGTGGCGGCATTGCCTACAACAAGGACGAATTCGTCGCCATCTGCGAGCGCGGGCTGGAAGCCTCGCCGACGCACGAGCTCCTGATCGAGGAATCGCTGCTCGGCTGGAAAGAGTACGAGATGGAGGTGGTGCGCGACAGCAAGGACAACTGCATCATCGTCTGCTCGATCGAGAACTTCGACCCGATGGGCGTGCACACCGGCGACTCGATCACCGTCGCCCCGGCGCAGACGCTGACCGACAAGGAATACCAGATCATGCGCAACGCCAGCCTCGCGGTGCTGCGCGAGATCGGCGTCGACACCGGCGGCTCCAACGTGCAGTTCTCGATCAACCCGGCGGACGGCCGCATGGTGGTGATCGAGATGAACCCGCGCGTGTCGCGATCAAGCGCGCTGGCATCCAAGGCGACCGGTTTTCCCATCGCCAAAGTGGCGGCCAAGCTGGCGGTCGGCTACACGCTCGACGAACTGCAGAACGACATCACCGGCGGCGCGACCCCGGCCTCGTTCGAGCCGTCGATCGACTACGTGGTCACCAAGGTGCCGCGCTTCGCATTCGAGAAATTCCCGCAGGCCGACGACCGCCTGACCACGCAGATGAAGTCGGTGGGCGAGGTGATGGCGATGGGCCGCAGCTTCCAGGAGTCGCTGCAGAAAGCCCTGCGCGGGCTGGAAGTCGGCGTCGACGGTTTCGATCCCAAGACCACGGACCGCGACGAGATCGAGGCCGAACTGATGTCGCCCGGCCCCGAGCGCATCTGGTACGTGGGCGATGCCTTCCGTGTCGGCATGAGCCTGGAGGAAATCCATGCGGTCTCGAAGATCGACCCGTGGTTCCTTGACCAGATCCAGAGCCTGATCGAACTGGAGAATTCGCTGACCGGACGGGCGCTGGCCGATCTCGGCCGCGACGAACTGCGCGAACTGAAGCGCGCCGGTTTCTCCGACCGTCGGCTGGCCAAACTTCTGAACACCGACCAGCACGCGGTGCGCGCACGCCGGGGTGAACTGGCGCTGCATCCGGTCTATAAGCGGGTCGACACCTGTGCGGCCGAGTTCGCCACGCAGACCGCCTACATGTACTCGACCTACGAGGAAGAGTGCGAGGCGCACCCGACCGACGCGAAGAAGATCATGGTGCTGGGCGGCGGACCGAACCGCATCGGCCAGGGCATCGAATTCGACTACTGCTGCGTGCATGCCGCGCTGGCGCTGCGCGAAAACGGCTTCGAGACCATCATGGTCAACTGCAACCCGGAGACCGTGTCCACCGACTACGACACGTCCGATCGCCTGTACTTCGAGCCGCTGACGCTGGAAGACGTGCTGGAGATCGTGCGCATCGAGAAGCCCTTCGGCGTGATCGTGCAATACGGCGGGCAGACGCCGCTGAAGCTGGCACGCGATCTGGAAAGAAACGGCGTGCCCATCATCGGCACCAGCCCCGACATGATCGACGCAGCGGAAGACCGCGAGCGCTTCCAGCAGATGCTGCACGACCTGGGCCTCAAGCAGCCGCCTAACCGCACCGCGCGCAATCCCGACAGCGCCATCCGCATGGCCGAGGAAATCGGCTACCCGCTGGTGGTGCGTCCAAGCTACGTGCTGGGCGGCCGCGCCATGGAAATCGTGCGTGAGGAAGCCGACCTGCGCCGCTACATGACCGAAGCGGTCAAGGTGTCGAACAAGTCGCCGGTGCTGCTCGACCGCTTCCTCAACGACGCCATCGAAGTCGATGTCGACGCCCTGTCCGACGGCGAGCAGGTGGTGATCGGCGGCATCATGCAGCACATCGAGCAGGCAGGTGTGCATTCGGGCGACTCGGCCTGCTCGCTGCCGCCCTACAGCCTGTCGAAGGATGTGCAGGATGAACTGCGCCGCCAGACGGTGGCGATGGCGAAGGCGCTGAAAGTGGTGGGCCTGATGAACGTGCAGTTCGCGATCCAGGGCGACACCGTGTACGTGCTGGAAGTGAACCCGCGCGCGTCGCGTACCGTGCCTTATGTGTCCAAGGCGATCGGCGCGCCGCTGGCCAAGATTGCCGCGCGCGCGATGGCGGGCATTTCGCTGAAGTCGCAGGCGTTCGAAAAAGAGATCATCCCGCCGTATTTCTCGGTGAAGGAAGCGGTGTTCCCGTTCCGCAAGTTCCCCGGCGTCGACACCATTCTCGGCCCGGAAATGAAGTCGACCGGCGAAGTCATGGGCGTGGGCGACAACTTTGGCGAGGCCTTCGTCAAGTCACAACTGGCGTCGAGCTCCGAATTGCCCAAACCAGGCGGGCGCGCCTTCGTCAGCGTGCGCTCGGGCGATCGCGCCGCCGTCATCGAGGTGGCGCAGATGCTGCACGACCTCGGCTTCAGCGTGGTCGCAACCCGTGGGACGGCGCAGGCGATCGAATCGGCGGGCATTCCGGTGGCGATCGTCAACAAGGTCAAGGAAGGCCGTCCGCACATCGTCGACATGATCAAGAACGGCGACATCGACTTCATCGTCAACGTGGTCGAGGACAAGAAGGCCGTGAAGGATTCCTACGCCATCCGTGCCGAAGCGCTCGCGCGCCGGGTCGTGTACTTCACCACGCTGGCTGGCGCGCGCGCTGCCTGCATGGGCATGCAGCATGGCAACGAACTGAAAGTATATTCCCTGCAGTCGCTGCACCAGCGACTGCATTGATCTGAAAAGGCAAGGTTGTGAATAAATTTCCCCTCACCGTCGTGGGCGCCGAAAAACTGCGCGTTGAACTGCAACACCTGAAAAGCGTGGAGCGCCCCGCCGTGATCCAGGCGATTGCCGAGGCGCGCGCACAGGGCGACCTGTCGGAAAATG
>JAJYXA010000027.1 GCA_021791235.1 Pseudomonadota bacterium | reverse complement strand
AGATGCACGGCCGCCCCGACGTGCTGGTGATGAGCTTTCACGGCGTGCCGCGCTACACGCTCGACAAGGGCGACCCTTACCACTGCGAATGCCGGAAAACCGGGCGGCTGCTGGCGGAGGCGCTCGGCCTCGAAGCCGGCCGGTTCCGCCTCACCTTCCAGTCGCGCTTCGGCCGCGCCGAATGGCTGCAGCCCTACACCGACAGGACGCTGGAAGAACTCGGCCGCGCAGGCGTGAACCGCGTCGACGTCGTCGCGCCCGGCTTCACCGCCGACTGCCTGGAAACCCTGGAGGAACTGGCGATGGAAGGCCGCGCCAGCTTCCTCGCGGCGGGCGGCAAGGACTTTCACTACATTCCCGCCCTCAACGAACATCCGCAATGGATCGAGGCGCTCGGCCGGATCGCGCTGGACAACCTGGGCGGCTGGGTCGGCGACACCTGGGATCGCGACGCCGACGAACAGGCGCGCCAAACCGGCAAGAATCTGGCCCTGAACCTGGGCGCGCGCAGCTAGCCCCCTCAAAAACCCGTTCTGCGCGCGCAAAAACCGCACTATATAAGCCCTTGCTTGTTGACAGGGCTTTTCTACTCTTCCAGCATGGTCCGAATGGACTGGCGGCCTCCCGGCCCCCGCCCCTGACCATGGCCTTGCGGGCTTCCATGACCCCCGTTTCCGTTTTACCGTTCCCTGGAGGCGTCTATGCACAAGAAGACCACCCTGGCACTCGCCGGCTTCGTCGGCCTCGCCCTGTCCGGCATGGCCGGCGCTGCGGATATCCACACCAAAACGATCGCATCCACCTGCATGACCTGCCACGGCCCCGGCGGCAAGAGCCTCGGCGACACGCCCAGCCTGGCGGGCCTCGAACCAGCCTACTTCGTACAGACCCTGAAAGACTTCAAGTCCGGCACCAAGCCGGGAACCATCATGAAGCGCCACGCAAACGGCTACACCGACGCAGAAATCGAAGCCATGGCCGCCTACTTTGCCAGCCTGAAGTAAGCCACCGAGGAGACAACATCATGACGCTCAATCGTCGCGATTTCCTGAAAATGTCCGGCGCGGTCGCAACGGTCACGCTCAGCGGCTGCGCCATCCCGTCCGCATCCAGGGCCCGCCCCCGCGTCGTCGTGGTCGGCGCCGGCTTCGGCGGCGCCACCTGCGCCAAATACCTGCGCCAGTGGGGCCCCGACATCGACGTCACCCTGATCGAGCCGAACGACACCTTCGTCTCCTGCCCGATTTCCAACTGGGTGATCGGCGGCCTGCGGACCATGGACGACATCACCCACGGCTACGACAAGCTGCCCCGCCACGGCATCAAGATGGTGAAGGACAGCGTCGTCGCCATCGACCCCGCCAAGCGCACCGTCAAGACCCGCGGCGGCGCCAGCATCGGCTACGACCGCCTGGTGCTCGCCCCCGGCATCGAAATCCTCACCGACACCGTGCGCGGCTTCAGGGAAGCCGAAGCCGCCGGCAAGGTCGTCCACGCCTGGAAAGCCGGCGCGCAGACCACCTTGCTGAGGAAGCAGCTCGAAGCCATGCCCGACGGCGGCACCTTCGTCATGTCGGTCCCGGCCGCACCCTACCGCTGCCCGCCCGGACCCTATGAGCGCGCCTGCATGGCGGCCCACTACTTCAGGCAGGCCAAGCCCAGGTCCAAAATCATCCTGCTCGACGGCAACCCCGACATCGTGTCCAAAAAACCGCTGTTCACGGACGCGTGGAACACCCTCTATCCGGGCATGATCGATTATCGTCCCAACAACGCCCCACTGGTGGTGGACGGCAGCAAGATGACCGTCGCCACCGAGTTCGACGACGTCAGGGGCGACGTGCTCAACGTCGTGCCCCGCCAGCGCGCGGGCGAAGTCTGCGACCTGGTCGGCGCGCGCGATGACAGCAGCAAGGCCTGGTGCACCGTCAACCTCGCCACTTTCGAATCGACCGCCGTCCCCAACGTCCACATCATCGGCGACTCGGTGCTGTCCAGCCTGCCGAAGTCCGGCCACATGGCGACCAACCACGCCAAGGTGTGCGCCGCCGCCATCGTCGAACTGCTCGCCGGCCGTCAGCCCGACCCTCTCCCGGTCGTCGCCAACACATGCTACTCGGCCACTTCCGGAACCACCGCCGGCCACGTCGCCAACGTGTACCGCTTCGAGGCCGGCAAGGGCTACGTCAGCGCACCCGAAGGCGGCGCCACCGCCAAAGGCGACGAACCCAACTTCAAGTACGCCGTCTCGTGGTCGAAAAACATTTGGGCCGAAGTGCTGAGCTGATCGGGTTGTTGCAGGGAATAAAAAAACGGGGCTGCGGCCCCGTTTTTTATTTGACGTCCTGGCTACAAATCCTCAGGCGTCAGGCCTGTGTGTTTGGCTATCCTGGCAAGCATCCGAGGGCCGATTTCCTCACCGTCATGAAAAGCGAAAACAAAATCAGGCCAGCCTTCGCGCGACAGCGTACGGTGCGAACCAGACTGCCGCTTAAGGCTCCATCCGATTCCATACAGCGCAGCGAGAACACGTTTGGCCTTGGCGGATGGCCACTGGCTCATGCCGCGAGCGAAATGGAAATACGGATATCGACAGGCTTCGACTCGCCGTGCTCAAGGCGTTCGGCCATCGCACGAAGGGCGAGCACTTCCGCCTTGGCCATGGCCTCCTCGGCTGTTTGACCGTAGCACAGGACGCCAGGAAGCTGAGGCACCTCAGCAATCCAGCGACCGTCGACTTCTTCTTCACACTCGATACTGAAATTCATAATCATCTCCGACGAGTTGATGCATGCAAGGAATTGTAACCCGCGCGGGACGCCGCGCCAGACATCGTAGGTTGGGATATGTTTGGCTTCATTTCATTCAGCCCAACCTACGCGGGCTATTGCAGCCGCATCCCGTTGGTTCCCTGCAGGTGGGAACGGCGCGCCGCTTTGCGAATTCGGCGTCTTCCATCACAAGGCCTCCCCGTCGCGACGACAAGAGACGAGGCCGTCCCACGCCGCCATGGCGCAGTCAGCAACAGCGAGAAGGGCTTTGCGCGAAGCGCCGTCGCGTGCCTGGATCGACATACCCTGCTGAACCGTAATGTAGAAAGTGGCGATTGCCCGCCAGTCCGGACCGTTCGGTAACTCGCCCTCGGCGACGCCTCGCTTGAGGCGGCGGAGGAGCATTTTCATGTTTTCCGCACGAAGCTCTTGCAACTCTCGGCGCACGGCTTCATTTCCGTCGTCGGCATTGAGCGCTCCGAGCACAATGAGGCAGCCGCGTGGCTTGCCGGGCCGGGTAAATTCTACGGCGCTTGCGCGCAGCACGGTTTCGATCGCCGCGCGCGCGGACGGCGCAGTCGTCATGGCGCCCCAGATTCGCCCGCCTTCGGTTGCGCGATAGAGCGCCACCGCTTCGCGGAATAGCGCCTCCTTGCTGCCGAAGGCGGCGTAGATGCTAGGCGAATTGACGTCCATTGCGGCTATCAGATCCGACATGGACGTGCCGTCATACCCCTGCGCCCAGAACACCTCCATCGCCCGCCGCAGGGCGGCTGCGCGGTCGAAGCTGCGCGGTCGGCCTCGCACTGTCACGAATAAGTTCCTTTTCTGTGTCGATCGACAAATAAATATCTTGATCGAAGTTCGCTGGGAGATTATATTCTGTATCGTTCGACACATAAATGAGAATTGACATGACTGGATTGAGAGGCAAGGTGGCGCTGGTGACCGGCGGGAGCCGGGGCATGGGCGCCGCGATCGCCGGGCGTCTGGCGCGCGAGGGTGCGGACGTCGTACTGACCTACATCAGTGCGGGCGACAAGGCCCGCACTGTCATAGCCGAGATCGAGCGAACTGGCCGGCGGGGCCTGGCGATCGCCGCGGACAACGCCGATCCTGCCGCCGTCCGGGCGGCTGTGGAGCAGACCGTCGCCGAGTTGGGTCGGCTCGATATCCTCATTAATAACGTCGGCATTTTCGTCGTCAAGCCACTCGATGCTCTGACGATCGACGACTTCGACCGCACGGTTGCCATCAATGTGCGGGCCGTGTTCGTCGCCTCCCAGGCGGCCGCCGCCTACATGGGCGAGGGCGGCCGAATTATCACGATCGGCAGCAACCTGGCCGAGCACGTGCCCATGCCGGGGGTAAGCCTCTACAGTCTCAGCAAAGCAGCACTGATCGGCTTCACCAAGGGCATGGCGCGCGACCTGGGACCGCGCGGCATCACCGTCAACATCGTGCATCCCGGCTCGACCGACACGGACATGAATCCCGCCAACGGTGAGTACGCAGATGCGCAGCGCAACCGGATG
>JAJYXA010000067.1 GCA_021791235.1 Pseudomonadota bacterium | reverse complement strand
GCGATGGAGAGCGCCTGCCTCAGCTTCCGGCGGTCTTCGCTCAAGCCCCCGACCACCGGGTCGAGCATGTTGAAGCCGACATACCAGATCGAAGCCGCCACCGCGGTGATGAGGCGGATGTCCTGGTCGCGCATGCTGTCGGTGAGCTGCGGGTCGCCGCCGGCCGAGAACTGGACGGCCTGGTCGAAGCTGTCGGAACTGATCCCCGAGCTGTCGTAGTAGCCCTGCAGGAACTTGCTCCAGTAGGGAATGGTTTCCTTTTCCAGGCTGAACACGGCCTCGTCCACGAATGGAAGTGGCTTGCCGGCATCCGCCAGAAGTCCGGCCTGCCGGTCCTCTTCGCTGCCTTCCGCGGGGTAGGTCTCGCCGTGGAAGGCGGGATTCCTCTTCAGCATCATGCGGCGGTTGGGATCGTTCTCCGCCAGATAGTAGGGACCCGTGCCGACGGGCTGCCAGTCGAGCGTGAGGTTCCTGTCCGCCATGCCCGGCTGCGCGTAAAAAACCTCGGCCTCCCACGGGATCGGCGCAAAAAACGGCATCGCCAGCCAGTAGATGAACTGCGGGTATTTGCCCTTGATGCGGATGCGATAGGTGTGGCGGTCCGCCACTTCCGCCCCCGCAAGCGGAAAGTCGTCGAGACTCAATACTGCGTCGGGGTTGGTCCGGGCCGCCTTTTCCAGTGCCTCGCCCAGCTCTTTCAGCCCGACGATGTGCTCGCTCATCAGGCCGAAGATCGGCGAACTGAGCCGGGGATTGGCCAGCCGCTTGATCTGGTACACGTAGTCCGCCGCCACCAGTTCGCGCGTGCCGGTGTGCTCGAAATCGCCGATGCGGGTTTTGCCCGCGGTGTCGGAGGCCGTCAGCGCATGGTAGCGATAACGCCCCGCCGCGTCGCGCGCAAAAGCCGGATGGGGCTGATAGCGGATGCCGGGACGGATGCGGATTTCGTACACACTTTCGGCAATCGCCGCAGCGGGCGCATCGTCCGGCAGCGGCTTGCCGGACGCGTCGACATACCGCGGCTTGGGCACCGCCTCGGTCGTCAGCGGAATCAGGGTATAGGGGCGCTCGAGGAAGTGGTACTGCAGCGGCGGCTCGTAGATCTGGCCGGTGAACTCGATTTCGTTCGCGCTGTAGGAGCGCGCCGGATCGAGATGCTTGGGGCGTTCGGAAAACGCACTGTAGAGCACATTGGCATCGGACCGGCTGCCTGGATAGGGGTTGTTCCAACTGCCGGAACAGCCCGCCAGCAAACCCAGCCCCAGCAGAAGAATGCCCGTTCGCGTCATGCCGCAAGTGTACCCAAGCGCGCCGCCAACGTCAGCCGTTATAATCGCGGACACCGCAACTCTTCGAGACCATCATGGGATTTCTTGCAGGAAAACGCTTGCTGATCACCGGCGTCATCTCCAACCGATCCATCGCGTACGGCATTGCCGCCGCATGCAAGCGCGAAGGCGCCGAGCTGGCGTTCACCTACCAGGGCGAACGCATCAAGGATCGCGTCACCGAATTCGCCCTGGAGTTCGGCTCCAGCCTGGTGTTTCCGTGCGACGTCGGCAGCGACGAGCAGATCGACGCGCTGTTTGCCGAACTCGGCAAGCACTGGGACGGCTTCGACGGGCTGGTGCACTCGATCGCGTTCGCGCCGAAAGAGGCCCTGGCCGGCGACTATCTTTCCGCGGTCACCCGGGAAAACTTCCGCATCGCGCACGACATCAGCTCCTACAGCTTTGCCGCGCTGGCCAAGGCCGCGCTGCCGATGATGGAAGGCCGCCGGGCGGCGCTCTTGACGCTGTCCTATCTGGGCGCCATCCGCTCCGTCCCCAACTACAACGTCATGGGCCTGGCCAAGGCCAGCCTCGAATCCGGCGTCTACTACATGGCGCAAAGCCTCGGCCCCAAGGGCATCCGGGTCAACGCGGTGTCGGCCGGGCCGATCAAGACGCTGGCTGCCAGCGGCATCGCCAACTTCGGCGAGAAGCTCGACCTCGTCGCCAAGAATGCGCCGCTGCGCCGCAACGTGACGATCGAGGAAGTCGGCAACGCCGCCGCCTTCCTGCTGTCCGACCTGGCCTCCGGCATCACCGGCGAGATCACTTACGTCGATGCCGGCTTCAACTCCACCGCCGGCGCTGAATGATCCGCCCGGCACTGCCCGACAAAAAACGCGCCAGCAAGGCGCGCTTTTTGTCGGGGCTGCGACCCGTTCGGCTTACCTGCCCTCGATCGCATTCGGCTGGATCTTCACTTTCTGGCCAGCGGTAATCAGCGCGGTCATCGCCTGCATGTCGGCACGCTGCTGCGCCTGCGTGACGCCGGATTCGATCGACGCCAGCAGCGTCGGATCCAGTTCGGACGCCTCCAGGACGCGGCTCACCCGCACGATGCGATAGGCGCCGTCGGGACGGGCAAAGCCGGTGTAGGCGGGCAGCTTGTCGGTGTTGACCCGGAACACCGCCTTGACGCCGGCGGCATCCAGCGCAGCCGATGGCTGGCGGCCGACCACCTGGAAGGCCGACCAGTTCACGCCGGCTTCGTCACCCTTGGCCAGCGCCTGGAGGACGGCTTCGCCTTTTTGCGCCAGCAGCTTTGCGCTCTGTGCGGCGCGCAGCCTGGCCTCGATCGCCGCCGACACCTCGGCCAGCGGGCGCAGCCGCGCCGGTTTGTGCTCGATCACCCGCGCCGCCACCAGCGTGCCCGGCTGCACCTCGATCGCCTCGGTATTCTGCTTCGATTTGATCGACTCCGGGTTGAACAGCGCAGCCGACAGGCCGGCGTGGTTGAAGGGTGCCGGCGCGGTGTTGGCCGCCATCCAGCCGCTCTGCCGGATGGTCAGCTTGGCCGCTGCGGCGGCGGGCCGCAGGCTGTTCGCGCTTTCATACACCAGGTTGCTGAAGTTGTCGGCCAGATCGGCAAAAACCTTCTGCGCCTGCTGCTTGCGCAATTCCTCGACCACCGCAGCACGGACGGTGGACAGCGGCGCAATCCGCGCAGCCTGGATGCCATCCAGCCGGATGATGTGATAGCC
Source organism: Pseudomonadota bacterium (assembly GCA_021791235.1). The sequence goes on along the minus strand of JAJYXA010000067.1, from coordinate 1,281 downwards.
GAAATCGCTCTCCACCGGGCCACGGATTTCATTCGGCTTCATGCTGAACACGGCGTCCTCGAACGGCTTGACCATCATGCCGCGGCCAAAGCTTCCCAGACTGCCGTCCTGCGCGGCCGAGCCGGGATCCTGCGATTCGGTGCGCGCCAGCTCGGCGAAACGCCCCGGATTTTTCTGCAGCGTCTGGAACAGCTCGGCTGCCTTCGCCTTGGCCTGGGCGCGCGTGGCCGCATCTGCATTCTTGTCCGCGGCAATCAGGATATGGCTCGCGCTGCGCTGCTCGGGCTGGCCGAACTGCGCGGCGTTGGCGGCATAGTAGTCCGCCACCGCCTGGTCGCTCACGGCCACGCCCGCCGCCACTGCGGCCATATCCAGCACCAGGTACTCGGCACGAATTTGCTCGGGCTCGGTGAACTCGGCCTTGTTGGCGGCGTATTCACGCTCCACGTCGGCAGGCGTCACCTTGATTTGCGACGCAACGGCGGAAGCCGGTATGTCGGTCCAGGCGATTTCACGCTGCTGCGCCACCAGACGGGCGATCTGCGTCAACGACGCGGCGGACGGGAATGCCGCAACTGAAACCGGGCTGACCATCGCCTCCAGCATGAAAGACTGGCGCAATTCGTTTTCAAACTGGGCAGGGGTGCGACCGTTCTGGCGCAGCACCGCCTCATAGCGCTGCTGCGAAAACGTACCGTCCTGCTGAAAGGCGGGAATCTGCGCCAGCACCGACGCAATGTACGCATCGGGCGCCAGGAACCTGAGCTTCTGCGCTTCCTGCAACAGCGCCTTGCGCTCGATCAGACTGTCGAGCACCTGCTTGCGGAAAGCGGCTGTTTCGGTGACGGATGAATCGAACGCAGGACCGAGCGCCTCGCGCATGCGGTCGCTCTGTGCCTGGATTTCCCGCATCAATTCCTCGCGCGAAATGCCCGCATCGCCGACCTCGGCAATCTTGCCGCCGTTGCGATCACCCGACATGTAGGAATCCACGCCGAACAGGGCGAAGGTAATTGCGATCAGGGCCAGGATGACTTTGGCCAGCCAGCCCTTTGCATGCTTGCGAATTGCTTCCAGCACGGTCTTCTACTCCAGTAAAAAAGCATCAGCGTGAATTTTCGCGCACTTTGCGCCTCGCGTCTGCCCCGGCGCGATAAAAACGCCCCTATGGACAATACGCTGAAATCGGGATAGGGGACGGTCAATCCTGACCGCACCCCTCCCACACCACCCGGCATGCGGGTCCGCACCGGGCGGTTCGAGAAGTTGAGGTCATGAGAG
>JAJYXA010000036.1:4010-4313 GCA_021791235.1 Pseudomonadota bacterium | reverse complement strand
CCATGGACCCGCGACCACGCCAGCCTGCCCGAGCGCCCCCTGCCCGGCAGGCCGCCCGCCGTCGTCACCAAGTGCGGCTCCTGGTTCGACGGCCCCGAGGACTGCCGCGCGGCCGCACGCCGGCGCCGGCTGGAGAACGAACTGGACATCAATCTGGGCTTTCGGGTGGTGCGCGAGATCGAGTCCCCCGTCGTGCCGGAACCGCTGTCGGGACGCATATGAACCAAATCCGCCGGGTTGTTCGCCGCGCCGTGCGGCCGCTACGCTGAAAAGCACGGCGAGCCGCTGTATCGACATGGCGCG
>JAJYXA010000036.1:0-4000 GCA_021791235.1 Pseudomonadota bacterium | reverse complement strand
TGGCGCGGCAGGGGCCGGGCGACTGGCGCGCACTCGCTACGCCTTCGCCGATTCGCCGAGTCCTGACGCGCTTGCCGGCGCGCTGTCCCGGCTCAGAGCGCCAGCTCTTCCTTCGACTGCAGGATCGCCTGCGCCAGCCGCAACCCGCTTTCCCACGCCCGTTCGACCCCAACTCCGGCGATGCCGTCGCCGATCAGGGCGACGCGATTTTCGCGATCGCCCAGCCAGAAACCCTCTGCCGGGGTTTCCGGCTGGGCGTGACGCCACAGGTGCGAGGCCTCGACTTCGACCGGCCACGGCAGCCCCAGCAGGCCCATCAGGGCCGAGGCCGCGCGGGTGCTGGCTTCCATCGCGGAGGCTTCGAGGTAGGTTTCGGCAAACTCATGGCTGCTGTGCACCGCCCACAGGCCGGGGCCGTCGGCAGTCTGGCGCACCGCCAGATTCAGCAAGTGGTCGTCGAACTTGATGACGTCCGCCGCGGGGCCGCCTTCCCATCGCATCAGGAAGGACCAGGTCGGGCGATAGCGCACCTCGCCCAGGTGTTCGCGCAGCAACGGCAACGCGTCGAGCATGGGGAGGGCCTGCGGCGTGGGCACGCTGCAGATCACGCAATCGTAGTCGCCGTGAACCTCGCCGTTTTCCAGAATGAGGGTGCGCGGCTGCAGGGCGACCACACGCGACCCGGTGTGCAGACGGGCATTGCCGAGCAGGTGTCGAACCAGCTGCGACGGTTCGATAGTGGGACGGTAATGGTTCTGCAGTTGCGCCTGCGCCCACGAGAGGGTGGCCCGCCCCTGCAAGATGTTGCCGCGTACCGGAGCAATCCAGCCCTGGCGCACCCAGTCGCGCAACTGGCTGCGGAAGGGGTCGCGCCTGGCCGAAATGAAGGGAGAACCCAACGTGGCCCAGCCCTGTTCGGTGCGCCGGGTCGACAGGCGACCGCCCGCCCCGCGCGCCTTGTCGAACACGTCCACCTCCCAGCCCGCGGCGGCGAGCGTGCCTGCGCAGCTGGCGCCGGCAATGCCCGCGCCCACGATGCCTGCCCTGAGCGTCGTTCTTGACGCTTTGGTGTCTTTAGAGCGTGGTGGTTGCCGACTCGTCGGCCTTACAACCGCGGCTTCCCCCCTGCGGGGAGAACCACGGCCTGCTCCTTGCGGATGGCGTGTTGTCATGCTCTGCTTTCCCTTGTTGCGGCCGCGTTGCGGCCAGCGAGATGGTGGTCAACTTGTGGTGCTAACTTTATCAGTAAATTCTTGAGTGCCGATGCAATAACCCTGATCCGCTTGATGCCGTTGCGCTCAGTCCAGGTCTTTCTGCATGGCCACGTGCGGGATGCCGGCCTCGTCGTATTCCGCGCCCGCGGGGACGAAGCCTGCGCGCGCGTAAAAATCGGCGGCGCGCGTCTGGGCGCTGAGCCGCAGCATCGTGTGGCCGTGCATCCGTGCCGCCTCCACCGCCGCCGCCAGCAAGGCACGGCCGATACCGCGTCCGCGCCAGGCCGGCAGTACCGCCATGCGGCCGAGATGGCCGTCGGGCAGCAGGCGGGCGCAGCCTATGGGTGTGCCGTCATCCGCGACCGCCAGGAAATGCAGCGAGGCGGCGTCGTGCTCGTCCCATTCCATCTCTTCGGGCACGCCCTGCTCGTCGATGAACACCGTGCGCCGTATCGCGGCGAGGCGCGGCGCATCGTGCGTCCAGTCGGTCTCGGCGATCGCGAACGCGGTCATGTCCAGACGCGGGCGAACCTTCGCGCCGCGCGATGCCCGCGCGCCGCCTGCACGCCGCGCAGCGCCCACAGGCCGGCGACGAAATAACTGCCGGTGACCAGCAAAGCCTGGCGATGATTGCCCTGCGTGAGCCAGTTGGCCGCGCCGTAGGTCAGCGGGCCGAGGATCGACGCCAGCTTCACCGCCAGCCCCCACAGGCCGAAGAATTCGGCCTGCTGCGCCGGCGGCGCCAGGAGCCCGACCATGGCGCGTCCCGCCGACTGCGAGGCGCCCATGCACAGCCCGGCGAGGTTGGCCGCCAGCCAGAACATGCGCTCGTCGGGCGCAGCCCAGGCCAGCAGCACCATCGCGATCCAGCCGGCGAGCGTCAGGGCGATCGCCCGCACGTGGCCGATGCGGTCCTGCACATGGCCGAAGGCGAACGCCCCGAGCGCTGCGGTGACATTGACCACCAGCACCAGCACGATGGTCTGCTGCGTATCGAAGTGAAACACCTGGCTGGCATAGATCGCCGCCAGGGTGATGACCGCCTGGATGCCGGCCTGGTACAGCATGGTGCAGAGCAGAAAGCGCTTGAGGTCGGGCAGTTGGCTGAGGTGGCCGAGGGTGTAGCGCACCTGGCGCCAGGCGCTGCGCGGGGTGTGGTCGGGCTGCGGGGCGGCGCGCTCGCGCAGCATCAGTAGCGTGGGCAGGCTCGCCAGCAGGAAGATCGCGGCGGTAATCAGCATCGCCACCGGCACGAAATCGGCCGCGCCCTGCCCCCGGCCCTGCGCCCAGCCGATGTAAGCGAGGCTCGCGCCGAGCGACACCAGCCCGCCGACATAGCCCAATGCCCAGCCCCAGCCCGAGACGCGGCCGAGCGCGCGCGGCCGCGCCAGTTCGGGCAGGAAGGCGGCGACGAGGTTTTCGCCGGTGCCGAAGAAATAGTTGGAGAGGATAAGCGCGGCGATCGCCAGCGCCAGCGCGCCCGGCGCGGCGAAGTACAAGGCTGCGGTAAACCCGACGCAGCCCAGCGTGGTGAGCACCAGCCATTTTTTCTTGCTGGCGTGGGCGTCGGCCCAGGCGCCGATCAGCGGCGCGGTCAGCATCACCAGCGCATAGGACACCGACAGCGCCAGCGTCCAGGCGAAGGTCGCCCAGGAGGCGTTGCCGGCCACCACCGCGACGAAATACGCGCCGAACACCGCGGTGATAACGACCGTGGTGTAACCCGAGTTGGCGAAGTCGTACATCGCCCACGCCCACACTTCGCGCCGGCGCACGCCGGGCCGCAATAGATTCATGCTGGGGAAAACCTTTTCACCACAGAGGCACAGAGACACAGAGTTAAGACATGAATGGGTTTCTCCGTGTCTCTGTGCCTCTGTGGTGAAGAATTTTTGTTCATTTACCACCCTCCTCCTCAGCCTGCTGCTGCAGCGCCCACATGTGGGCGTACACACCGTTCTGCGCCAGCAGGTCGGGGTGGCGCCCACGCTCGACGATGCGGCCGCCGTCCATCACCAGGATTTCGTCGGCCTCGACCACGGTGGACAGGCGGTGGGCGATGATGAGGCTGGTGCGGCTGCGGGCGATTTCCAGCAGCTCGGCCTGGATGGCTTTTTCGGTCTTGGTGTCGAGCGCCGAGGTCGCTTCGTCCAATATCAGGATGGCCGGGTTCTTCAGCAAAGTCCGCGCAATCGCCACGCGCTGCTTCTCGCCGCCCGACAGCTTGAGCCCGCGCTCGCCCACCACCGTGTCCCAGCCCTGCGGCAAGCTTTCGATGAAGGAGAGGATGTGCGCGGCGCGCGCGGCTTCGATCACTTCGTCGCGGCTGGCATCCGGCCGGCCGTAGGCGATGTTGTAGTAGATGCTGTCGTTGAACAGCACGGTGTCCTGCGGCACCACGCCGATGGCGGCGCGCAGCGAATCCTGCGTCACGTGGCGGATGTCCTGGCCGTCGATGGCGATGCTGCCGGCGCCGACGTCGTAGAAGCGGAACAGCAGGCGGGCGAGCGTCGACTTGCCGGCGCCGCTCGCGCCCACCGCCGCCACCGTCTTGCCGGCGGGGATGGTGAAGCTGACGTCGTGCAGGATGGGGCGGTCGGGGTTGTAGGCGAAGCTCACGTGCTCGAACTTCACCTCGCCGGCGACGACATCGAGATCGCGCGCGTCAGCCTTGTCCTCGACCTCGCGCGGCCGCTGCATCAGCGCGAACATGCGCTCGACGTCGGTGATCGATTCCTTGATCTGGCGGTACATCACGCCGAGAAAACTCAGCGGCTGGAACATCT
>JAJYXA010000222.1 GCA_021791235.1 Pseudomonadota bacterium | reverse complement strand
TGGCGCTCGGCTTCGGTCAGCAGGTTGATCACGTCCACGTAGAACTTGTCGTTCGCCATCAGGCGCGCGGTGCGGCCGCCCTCGTTGGTGGCGAGCACATCGGCGCCGGCGTTGATCAGCCATTCCACCACCGGGGCGTCGCCGCCGCCGGCTGCCAGCATCAGCGGCGTGATGCCGAAGAAGATGCGTGCGTCGAGCGTGGCGCCGGCCTGGTGCAGCACTTCGATGACCTCGACATAGCCGCGCTCGGTCTCGCCGTTGTAGGCGGCCTTGGCGAGCGCGGTCCAGTCCTGCGGCGACTGGGCGTTGACGTCGGCACCGGCGGCGATCAGCACCAGCACCGCCGCGACGTGGCCGCCGTGGGCGGCGTGCATCAGCGCGGTTTCGCCGGCTTCGTCGGCGGCCGCATGATCGGCGCCGGCCTCAAGCAGTTCTTTGATCTGGGCTGCATCGCCCGACTGGGCGGCGGCGAATAATTCCTGGGACATGGGGCACTCCTGCATTTTTTCCGGATTGCGGCAAGCGTACAATTGTTGACCGATTTAATCAACTATTAGGCCTGCACCATGCCCAATCGACTTGCCACCGAACCCAGCCCCTATCTGCTGCAGCACGCCGACAACCCGGTCGACTGGTACCCGTGGGGCGAAGAAGCCCTGGAAAAGGCGCGCCGCGAGGACAAGCCCATCCTGCTGTCGATCGGCTATTCGGCCTGCCACTGGTGCCACGTGATGGCGCACGACTGCTTCGAGGACGAAGAGGTGGCGGCGGTGATGAACCGCCTTTTCGTGAATATAAAAGTCGACCGCGAGGAGCGCCCCGACCTCGACCAGATCTACCAGGCCGCGCATCAGCTGTTGACCCAGCGCGGCGGCGGCTGGCCGCTGACGGTGTTTTTGACGCCCGACCAGACGCCGTTCTTCGCCGGCACCTATTTTCCCAAGACGCCGCGCTACCAGCTGCCGGGCTTCATCGACCTGATGGAAAACGTCGCCCGCGCCTGGCACGAGCGGCGCGGCGAAGTGCTGGCGCAGAACATGGCGGTGCGCGACCTGCTCGCCCGCCAGCAGCCCGCGCCGGACGGCCCGCCCGAGCTGACCGACGCGCCGCTGGCCGCAGCGGTGCGCGATCTGGCGCAGGCCTTCGATCCGGTATGGGGCGGGTTTTCGCGTGCGCCCAAGTTCCCGCGCCCGGGCGAGCTGTTCTTCCTGCTGCGGCAAGCCCAGCGCGGCAACGCGCAGGCGCGCGAGATGGCGCTGTTCTCGCTGAGAAAAATGGCGTCGGGCGGGATGGTGGACCAGATCGGCGGCGGCTTCTGCCGCTACTCGGTCGATGCGCAGTGGGCGATCCCGCACTTCGAGAAGATGCTCTACGACAACGGCCCGCTGCTGCACCTGTATGCCGATGCCTGGGCGCTGAGCGGCGAGGCGCTCTTCAAAGACACCGCCGAGGGCATCGTCGACTGGCTGCTGCGCGAGATGCGCGCGCCGCACGGCGGTTTCTATTCCGCGCTCGACGCCGACAGCGAAGGCCACGAGGGCTGGTTCTATGTGTGGACGCCGGACCAGGTGCGCGCGCTGCTGAGCGAGGACGAGTACGCGGTGGCGGCGCCGGTGTATGGCTTCGATCTCCCGCCGAACTTCGAGAACGCGAGCTGGAACCCCATCCTCGCACGCCCCTTGAGCGACGTCGCCGCCGAACTGGGGCTGCCTGAAAGCGAAGCAGCGGCACGGCTGAAAAGCGCTGGTCACAAGCTCTTCGCCGCGCGCGAAACCCGCGTGCATCCCGGGCGCGACGACAAGCAGCTCACCAGCTGGAACGCGCTGATGATCGGCGGGCTGGCACACGCCGGGCGGGTGATGAACCGCCCCGACTGGGTCGCCGAGGCGCAGGCCGCGGCCGATTTCCTGCATGCCCATCTGTGGCGCGACGGGCGGCTCTTCGCCAGCCACAAGCACGGCGCGGCGCGCCTCAACGCCTATCTCGACGATTGCGCTTTCCTGCTCGACGCGCTGCTGGAAACCCTGCAGGCCGGTTACCGCGAGCGCGACATGGCATGGGCGCGGGAACTTGCCGAGGTCTTGCTGGCGCATTTCGAGGATGCGGATGCAGGCGGCTTCTTCTTCACCAGCCACGACCACGAAGCGCTCATCACCCGCCCCAAACCCGGTTACGACAACGCCACGCCATCCGGCAACGGCGTCGCCGCCTTTGCCCTGCAGCGGCTTGGCTATCTCTTGGGCGAGCCGCGTCATCTGGCGGCCAGCGCGCGCTGCCTGCACCTGTTCCACGCGCACCTCGTCCAGCAGCCGATCGCGTATCCCACGCTCTTGGCCGTGCTGGACGAGGCGCTGGTGCCGCCGCGGGTGATCCTGCTGCGGGGCCCGGCGGGCGCGCTGAACGAATGGATGACGGCGCTGGGTCCGAAGCTGGGCGCGCGCGACCTGGTGCTGGCCTTGCCCAACGGCCTCAAGCTGCCGGCCGCGCTGGCCAAGCCCGATTCGGACCGTCCGACTGCCTGGATCTGCAGCGGCACGGCGTGCCAGCCGCCCATCGACGACCTGTCCGGATTGCTCGATTGAATCGGCTTATCAGCATTTGCTATTAGGAACCCGCGATGGCGCCTGCTATCAAAAAAGCAGTCTGTCTGTCATCGGGAGCCATCATGAGCACACACACTGAACACCCGGTTTTCCACCCGCGGGCCGCGAGCATGAACCTGCCGGGCATCCGCAGCGTGACATTCGATCAACCGCTTCACTGGTTGCGCAGCGGCGCGCAGGACATGATGAAGGCCTGGCCGCTGAGCCTGTTCTACGGCATCGTGTTCGCGTTGTTGGGCTACGGCCTGGTGCATGCCGCGGGGAACCGGCCGCACCTGGCGATGGCGCTGACCTCCGGCTTCCTGTTCGTCGCGCCGCTGCTGGCGACCGTGTTCTATTGCGTGAGCCATCGCCTTGAGCACCATCACAAGCTGCCCAACCTGTTCGTTCCCCTGCTGTCGTGGCGCGCCAATCCCGCCTCGCTGGGGCTGTTCGCGCTGATGCTGGTGTTCGTGCTGACGGTGTGGGAGCGCATCTCGGCCATTCTGGTCGGGCTTTTCCTCAGCGGCTCGGGCATCGGCGGCCTCCCCGATCTGCTGACGCTGAGCGCGGTACGGCAGCACACCGATTTCGTGCTGGCCTACCTGGCCTTCGGCGGCCTGCTGGCGCTGATGGTGTTCAGCCTGTCGGTGGTGTCGCTGCCAATGCTGCTGCACCGCAAAGTCGATTTCGCCACCGCGCTGGTCACCAGCTTCATGGCGACCCGCCTCAACTTTCCGGTGATGCTGCTGTGGGGAGCGCTGATAGCCGGTTTGATCGCGGTCGGCATGGCGACCGATTTCATCGCCATGGCGGTGATCTTCCCCTGGCTCGGGCACGCCAGCTGGCATGCCTACCGTGAACTGGTCGAGCGCGAATAGGCGCGAACAACAAAATGCTACGGGGATTGGTAGCAAAAAACCAGGCGCTTGTATTGCGCGTGCGGGATTTTCCCTTACTATTGCAAGCGGTTAGAAATGCTCGATCAACCCGACCCCCATGGAGATTTGCGATGAAGAAATTGATGATGGCCGCGGCTTCCGCTGCGCTGCTGGCGCTGTCCGGCGCGGCGTCTGCCGACCAGACGCTGGCCCAGAAGAACGCCTGCATGTCCTGTCACGGCGTCGACAAGAAAATCGTCGGCCCCGCCTTCAAGGAGGTGGCCAAGAAATATGCCGGCGACAAGACCGCGCACGACAGGCTGGTCGAGAAGGTGAAAACCGGCGGCAAGGGCGTGTGGGGCCAGATTCCCATGCCGCCGAATCCGAACGTCAAGCCGGAAGATGCCAGCAAGATCATCGACTGGGTGCTGAGCCTGAAGTGATCTGACACGGCGTCTTGAAAAAACACAAGGCCGACGTTCGCGTTGGCCTTGTGTTTTCCGGCTTCCGGGAAAGCCGGGCACGGCGGGCTTTATGGTATAAATTCCGTGTTTCAGTTTGATTGCGGGGAAGACCGGGATGAGGGGTCACACTCTACGTTGGGTGGCAGTAGCCGTAGCGGCGCTGGTTGCGGGGTGCGGCGACAAGCCGCGGCAGAATGGTGACAATCAGGTGGTATTGATCGGCCAGGCCTCCCCGCTCACCGGTCCGCAGGCGCACCTGGGCAAGGACAATGAGAACGGTGCCCGACTGGCGCTGGATGAAATCAACGCCGCCGGCCTCACGCTGGGCGGCAAGAAAGTCGTGCTCGAACTGAAAAGCGAAGACGACGCGGCCGACCCCAAAACCGCCACCACGGT
>JAJYXA010000277.1 GCA_021791235.1 Pseudomonadota bacterium | reverse complement strand
ACCTTGGTGTTTTTGTTGACGAGGATGCTCATAAGACCTTCACCACAGAGACACAGAGGCACGGAGAAACCCGGAAGAAACTCCGTGCCTCTGTGCCTCTGTGGTTAATTGTTTTTTTCACCGCGCCGCCGCCACAGCCTGCCGGGCCGCATCGGTGAGGCTCGCCGCCGCGATGATCGCCAGTCCCGATTCAGCCAGCAATTTCCGGCCCGGTTCGGCGTTGGTGCCTTCCAGCCGCACGATCACCGGCACCTGCACGCCGACCTCCCTCACCGCCTGGATGATGCCTTCGGCGATCACGTCGCAGCGCACGATGCCGCCGAAGATGTTGATCAGCACCGCCTTGACATTGGGGTCGAGCAGGATGATCTTGAAGCCCTGCGCCACGGTCTCCGGCGTGGCGCCGCCGCCGACGTCGAGGAAGTTGGCCGGCGCGCCGCCCTCTAATTGAATCAAATCCATCGTCGCCATCGCCAGGCCGGCGCCGTTGACCATGCAGCCGATGTTGCCGGTGAGCGCGACGTAGTTCACGTTGGCCGCGTTGGCCGCCGCTTCCTTGGCGTCGATCTGGCTGTCGTCGCGCAGTTCGGCGAGCGCCTTGCGGCGGTACAGCGCGTTGTCGTCCACGCTCATCTTGCAGTCGAGCGGCAGCACGCGGCTGTCGGTCGTCACCGCCAGCGGATTGATTTCGAGCAGGGAGAGATCGTTGGACAGGAACACACGGTAGAGCTGCGGCAGCAGGCGGCAGAAATCCCTGTAGGCCTCGCCCGTCAGTTCCAGCGCGAAGGCCAGTGCGCGGCACTGGAAATCCTGCACGCCCAGCAGCGGGTCGCAGGTTTCGGCCAGGACTTTTTCCGGCGTGGCGCGGGCCACTTCCTCGATGTCCATGCCGCCGGCCGCGGAGGCGACGATGGCGACGCGTTCGGTTTCGCGGTCGACCAGCAGCGACAGGTACAGCTCGCGCGCGATCGGCAGGCTTTCTTCCACCAGCACCTGCTTCACCGGCTGGCCGTCGGGGGCGTTCTGGCTGGTCACCAGCGGCTTGCCGAGCAGCGATTCGGCCATCGCGCGCACGTCGTCGATAGTTTTCACCACCTTGACGCCGCCCGCCTTGCCGCGTCCGCCGGCGTGGATCTGCGCCTTCACCACCCAGGCGTCGCCGCCCAGTTCGCGAGCGGCTTCCAGCGCGGCCTCGGCACTCGCTGCGGCGATGCCGCGCGGCGTGTTAATGTTGCCCGACCGCAAAATTTGTTTGGCCTGATATTCATGCAGGTTCATTGTTGGTTTAGAGAGCTCGCCAAAACGTGCATTTTGAAGCAAAGCCCCCCGGGACGGAAGCCAAAGCCGCAGAAACAGTAGCCCGCGTCGTTCCGCGCATAGCCGAGCTGTCTGCCGACGCCTGGAACGCCCTGGCCGGCGATTCGCCCTTCGTGCAGCACGCTTTTCTGCACGCGCTGGAAGCCAGCGGTTGCGTCGGCGCCCACATCGGCTGGGAGCCGGTGCATCTGGCACTGTTTCGCGGCGATCGGCTGGAAGCCGCGATGCCGCTCTACGTCAAGCACCATTCCTGGGGCGAATTCGTGTTCGACTGGGCGTGGGCCGACGCCTACCGCCGCCATGGGCTCAACTATTACCCCAAGCTGGTGTGCTGCGTGCCGTTTTCGCCGGTGCCCGGTCCGCGCCTGCCGGCGAAGAACGACGCCGACCGCGCCGCGCTGGTCCAGGCCGCGCTCAAGCTCACCCGCGATTTGAACTGCTCGTCGTTCCACATCCTGTTTCCCACCGAGCCCGACCATGCCGCACTAGAAGCTGCACCACTCCTGCACCGCAGCGGCTTCCAGTTCCACTGGCATAACACAGGCTACGCCAGCTTCGACGACTTCCTCGCCGCAATGACGCACGACAAGCGCAAGAAGATTCGCCAAGAGAGAAAGAAGCTCGCCGGTCTGGGGGTGACGTTCCGTTGTATCGAAGGCACGGAGAGCACCGACGCCGACTGGGACCATTTCTACCGCTGCTACGCCGACACCTACGCCCGCCACCGCAGCGAACCGCATCTCAACCGCGCCTTCTTCGCCGCGCTGCGCGAGACGATGCCGGACAATCTGCTGCTCGTCATTGCGGACAGGGACGGCGAGCCCATCGCCTGCTCGTTCTGCATGAAAGACAGCCAGCGGCTGTATGGCCGCCACTGGGGCACCCTGGAATACGTGCCCGGCCTGCACTTCGAAACCTGCTACCAGCAGGGCATCGAATACGCCATCACGCACGGGCTGGAAGTGTTCGAAGGCGGCGCGCAGGGCGAGCACAAGCTTTCACGCGGGTTGGTCCCCACCGCCACGCATTCCTGGCACTGGCTGGAAAATGCCGAATTCCGCGAGGCGGTCGACCGCTTCCTGGAACGCGAAACCGACGCCATCAGCCACTACATGGACGAACTCGACGGGCCGTTCCGCCGCGAGCCGCCGACCTGAGTCGGCTCGGGCGATTCACAAGGAGGACGCGGAGGAGAAATCTCCTCAGCGTCCTCCGTGTCCTCCTTGTTCAGTTTCTGCCTTAAATCAGCACCGCGGCCAGATAGCTCACATACAGGGCGCCGTTGACGAACAGGTGCCACACCCGCAGGCCGCCGCTCAGCGCCGCCCAGCGCAGCCAGAAGGCCGCAACCAGGGTGATCCCGACGCCCAGCAGCACTTCCTTCTGCGGCGCCCACGGCGTGAGCGAAATGCCGATGGCCGGCAAGAGCGTGCCCTGGAACACCATGGCGCCGGTGATGTTGCCGAAGGCCAGGGTGTCCTTGTGCTTGCGGATCCACAGGATCGAATTCACCTTTTCCGGCAGCTCGGTCGCGATCGGGATGATCATCAGCGACAGCAGCAGCGCGGAAATGCCGATGACGGGCGCGGCGGCTTCCACACCGTGGATGAAGCCCTTGGCGCCGGCGACCAGCAGCGCCAGGCCCAGCACGAGCTGCACCACGATGAAGAACAGGTTCTGCGGCAAGCCCAGACGGGTCAACAGCATCGGCGACCCGGCCTCGGTGGCGTGGCCGTCTTCCACCAGCCTGGCCGACGCGCGCAGGGTGAGCATCACGTACACGAAGTAGGTCAGCACCATGACGAAGGCGAGCGCGCCGCGCACCCAGCCTTCGCCGTGCGGGACGAACATGGCGACGAAGGCCAGCAGGAACGCCATCAGGAAAAAATCCAGATCGCGCTTGAGGCCGGTCTTCTCGGGCGTGAGATGGCCCAGCAGGCCGCGTCGTTTCAGCACCGCCGCGCCCATCAGGAACAGCGACAGGGTCGACAGCATGAGCGGCGCGCCCAGAATCGCGCCGACGCCGATTTCGTGATTGGTGGCGGTATTTCCGGTGCCGGCAAAGATCGCCAGCAGCGGCACCAGGGTTTCCGGCATGGCGGTGCCGACCGCGGCGAACAGCGAGCCGGTCACGCCTTCCGATATTTTGAGTTTTTCGCCCAGGTGTTCGAGCGCGTTGACAAAGATTTCCGCCGCCACGAGGATGAGCAGCAGATAACCGAAGAGTTCGAGAAACAGCATGAGGGCCAGCCAGAAGGAAAACCGCGATTCTACCAGCCCGGATGCGTTCATCCCGGCCGGGTTTTCGCGTCTGGCCGAGGGCGAATTTCACACCCGGCTCGCCGCCTCGCCCGGCATCGCCGTGGTGCTGTTCAGCGCGCCGCACTGCGGGGCTTGCCGGGCATGGAAACGGCTGTTGCCCGAGGCGCTGGCCGGTGTCACGGATGCCTTGTTTGAAGTCGATGTCGCTGAAGCCACCGGCGTCGCCCGCTACTACGGCATCTTTCACTTGCCCACCGTGTACCTGTACCGCGACGGCCGGTTTCATGCCGAGCTGCAATGCGAAGCGCGGCGGGAAGCCATCCGGCAGACGGCGCAAAGCCTGCTGGCTGCGGCACCGCAGGATGAGCCTTGATTAAGCGAGCCCCCGCCCGAGGAACACCACCGCAATCGTCAGCAGCCCCAGGCTGAGGTTGATGCCGATCAGCCGGCGGATTCGCGCCAGCGCGGCGCCGCCGGCTTTCCAGTTCTGCTCGCCGACCGCGCGTTTGAGTTTCTTGTAGGGCGAGAAAAACACGTGCGCAAAGATCAGCATCATCGCCACCCCCAGCACCAGCATGGTCAAAGCGTAAAGCGGCGCTGCGGCCCCACCGAACGTCACCAGCATGTGCAGGCCGGTCGCCAGGATCAGAGCCACCGACACCCATACCCAGGGGAAGAACTTGCCGAACACGCCGGCCCACAGCGCCAGCCGCTGCGGCGGTTCGAGCACGCCGGCGGCGACCGGACGCAGCGCCATGTA
>JAJYXA010000567.1 GCA_021791235.1 Pseudomonadota bacterium | reverse complement strand
GCGCCGGCGTCGCCGCGAACCGCCGACAACGTAAACGAACAAGGCCAGTGGCAATACCCCCAGAAAAATCAGGATGGCCAGCGCCTTGCCGATGCTGCTGGCGGTGATCGCCATCATCAGAATCACATAGGCCCAGCCAATCGCTACGATATACATCACACTGCTCCATCAGGATCGAACATCATGGTAACCAAAGCAAAGCGTGCCCGCACGCCGACCGTCGGATTTGTTTCCCTCGGCTGCCCCAAGGCGACGGTGGATTCCGAACGCATCCTCACCCAATTGCGCGCCGAAGGCTACGGCATCGTCGGCAACTATGACGATGCCGACGTGGTCGTGGTCAACACCTGCGGCTTTATCGACGCGGCGGTGCAGGAATCGCTCGAGGCGATCGGCGAGGCGCTGGCGGAAAACGGCAAGGTCATTGTCACCGGCTGCCTCGGCGCCAAGGGAGACGTGGTGCGCGAAGCGCATCCCAAGGTGCTGGCGGTGTCCGGCCCCCATGCGATGGAGGAGGTGATGGAGGCGGTGCACACGGCGCTTCCCAAACCGCACGACCCGTTCGAGGATCTGATCCCACCGGGCGGCATCAAGCTGACGCCGCGCCATTACGCCTACCTGAAGATTTCCGAGGGCTGCAACCACCGCTGCACCTTCTGCATCATCCCGTCGATGCGCGGCGATCTGGTGAGCCGCCCGATCGGCGAGGTGATGCATGAGGCAGAAGCGCTGGTCAAGGCGGGTGTGCAGGAGTTGCTGGTGGTGTCGCAGGACACCAGCGCATATGGAGTGGACGTGAAGTATCGCCCGGGCTTCTGGGGCGGCCGCCCGCTGAAAACCCGCATGACCGAACTCGCGGGTGCGCTGGGTAGCCTGGGCGCCTGGGTGCGGCTGCACTATGTCTATCCGTACCCCAGCGTCGACGACGTGATTCCATTGATGGCCGACGGCATCATCCTGCCTTATCTCGATATCCCGTTTCAGCACGCCAGTCCGCGCATTCTGAAACTGATGAAGCGGCCCGGCGCGGTCGAGAAGACGCTGGACCGCATCCAGTCCTGGCGTGCCGCCGTGCCCGATCTCACGCTGCGCTCGACGTTTATCGTCGGCTTTCCCGGGGAGACCGATGCCGAATTCGAGGAACTGCTGGCCTTCCTCAGGGAGGCGCAGCTCGACCGCGTCGGCTGCTTCAAGTATTCCCCGGTGGAAGGGGCGGCGGCCAACGCGCTGCCAGACGCCGTGCCGGAAGACCTGAAGGAGGAACGTCTGGAGCGCTTCATGGAAGTGCAGGCGGAAATCTCGGCGGCCAGGCTCGATGCCAAGATCGGCCGTGAAATCGAGGTCATCGTTGACGAAGAGGACGAGGTCGGCACGCTGGCGCGCAGCCATGCCGATGCACCGGAAATCGATGGGGTGGTGTATCTCGAAGGGGTGTTCGATCTGCAGCCGGGAACCCGCCTCAAGGTGCGTGTCGAGGAGGCCGACGAACACGATCTGTGGGCGACGCCGGTCTGAACTGTTGGCTTCTGCCTGCGGCAGGATTCTTATTCAGGCGAGCATCGAGGCGAGGTCTTGGGGACGCCGCCAGAATTTCCACGCGTCGCTTGCGTGAAGGTGCAATGCCTTTCCGTTGACCGGGTCGATCAGGCGCAGGCCGTGCGGGCCAAGCTTGCGCAGTGCGCCCAGCAGCGGCGCGAACCAGTCCTGTTCCAGTTCACGCAGGGCTTCGCGCCAGCCGTAGACATCGCCGTACAATCCCGCACGCGATAAATGGTCCAGCAGCATCACGCCCTCGGTTTCAAGCAGCTTTGTGTCCAACTGCCCGGGCAGGGGAAGTACGTGCGCGTTGCAGAAGGCACTGAGTGCCTGGACGTCGGCATCCCGGGCATACAAGGGGACGCCGGTGGCGGGGCAGGTGGGTTGGCCGCCGCCGCCCCACAGCCACAGTGCGTTCACCGGCAGTTCGCCGCGTGCCTCGCGTGCCAGATTGACCGGGTGGTCATGCAAGAGCATTTGCAGCTCATTCAATCGGGCGCGGAATTGCATGGCGTCCTCGCCCTGCGGCAGCAGGGGATCGATGTTGCGACCCGCTGCGACAGATGGCGGGGTGGTGGTCAGTCGCGGTGCGTGTTCGAGTCGCAGGTACCAGCGCCTGGGGTGAAGCGGCATCGGGCTCAGGTCCGCGCCAAAATGCTGACCAATCGCGGCGGCCAGCGCATCGGCCTCAGACTGTGTCAGTTCGAAGGCGCTGCTGTCTGCCAGCACGATGCGGTCGCGCATCACCTGCAGGTGAACCGGGTCGGCGCGCAGCCAGTAGGCCGCCCCGGCAACCCCGCCATCCGCCGCCAGGGTGATCGGGGCGAGCGGCCAGTCCTGCTGGCGGGCGATGCCCAGTGTCTCGCACACGGCCGCCTCCACGCCCCCGGCTGGGCAGGACTGGCGGGTGCCGCGCGCCAGCAAGGTTTGTAGCGCGGGCAGACGCAGATCCTGCGCAGCCGCTTCCAGCAGGCGGGCAGTCGGGAACAGATGGGGGATGAGGAACAGCATGCACCGAGTGTAACAAAGCGGATTCGCTAGAATGGTGGCCATGCGCCAGGCTTTCCATGAAATCACCGTTCCCACCCATGGCAAGGGTTTATACGCGTTCACGCCGCAGGTGCGGGCCTGGGTGGAATCCAGCGGCATCCGGCAGGGACTGCTCACCCTGTATATCCGCCACACTTCGGCCAGCCTGCTGATCCAGGAAAATTACGACCCGACGGTCCAGACCGACCTGGAGCGTTTCCTGTCGCGGCTGGTACCGGAGGACGATCCGATTTACGAGCATACCCTGGAAGGCGCGGATGACATGCCGGCGCATGTGCGCGCGGCGCTGACGCAGACTCACCTGGCGATCCCGGTTGCGAAAGGCGACCCGCTGCTCGGCACCTGGCAGGGGATTTACGTCTTCGAGCACCGGCGTGCCGCCCAGACGCGCAGTGTGATGCTGCACCTGATGGGCGAGTAGGGCGGCTGTGGCATACTCGTAATATTCAATCAGCGAGCCCCGTTTTGCTTCCCTTCGAACTTCAGATCGGCCTGCGCTACACCCACGCCAAGCGCCGCAACCATTTCATCTCGTTCATTTCCATCGTTTCCATGGCCGGGATCGCGTTGGGCGTCATGGCGCTGATCGTGGTGCTCTCCGTGATGAACGGCTTTCAGGAAGAGTTGCGCGCGCGCATTCTCGGCGTGGCGGCGCATCTTGAGATCAGCGGCCCTGACGATCGTCTGGCCGACTGGCGCAACGTGCTGGAACAGGCCCGGCAGAACAAGGAAGTGGTTTCCGGCGCACCCTATGTCAATTCGGAAGGCATGCTGGCCAATGGCGACATGGTGCGCGGCGCGATCATCCGCGGCGTGCTGCCGGATATGGAAAACCAGGTGGCTGATTTCGCGCAGCACATGAAGGCGGGCAAGCTGACCGATCTCAAGCCGGGCGAATTCGGCATCATTCTCGGCGCGGAACTGGCGCGTGCGCTGGATGTGGTGCCCGGCGACAAACTGGTGCTGCTGACGCCGCAGGGCAACATCACGCCGGCAGGCGTGATGCCGCGCGTCAAGCAGTTCACTGTCACCGGCATCTTCCAGGCCGGCATGTTCGAATACGACTCCGGACTCGCACTGATCCAGTTGCAGGACGCGCAAAAGCTGCTGCGGCTGGGCGACGACGTGACGGGCGTGCGGCTGAAACTCGACGACATGTTCCGCGCACCGTTCGTGACGCGCGAACTGGCGAAGAGTCTCACCGGCCATTACTACCTCACCGACTGGACGCAAAGCCACGCCAACTTCTTTCGCGCCGTATCGATCGAGAAACGCATGATGTTCCTGATCCTGCTGCTGATCGTCGCGGTGGCGGCCTTCAATATCGTCTCCACCCTGGTGATGGCGGTGACCGACAAGCAGTCCGACATCGCCATCCTGCGCACGCTGGGAGCCAAGCCTTCGTCGATCATGATCATCTTCATCGTGCAGGGCGCGTTCATCGGGGTGTTCGGCACGCTGCTGGGGGTGGCGAGCGGCGTGCTGCTCGCGCTCAACGTCGAGACCGTCGTGCCCTTTATCGAACATCTGGTCGGCATGGACCTGTTCCCGGCCGACGTGTATTACATCAACCAGTTGCCGTCCAAACTCGTGTGGAGCGACGTCGGCATCATCGCCGGGGTGTCGCTGTTCATCAGCCTGGCCGCGACGCTGTATCCGAGCTGGCGCGCCTCGCGCATCAACCCGGCGGAGGCGCTGCGCTATGAGTGAGATCGTGCTGCGTTGTACCGGAATGGGCAAAACCTTCCGCCAGGGCAA
>JAJYXA010000306.1:4014-4344 GCA_021791235.1 Pseudomonadota bacterium | reverse complement strand
CAGCAGGATCTGCTGCAGGAAGGCATCGGCGATGACGTCCTTGATCACGATGCCATTCGGCAGCTCCATCCACGGACCTTCGCCGAGGACCCTGGCGCCGAATTCGCGCGCGGCGAGTTCATAGCCCCATTTCTTGAAGCCGCCTTCGGTGAACTTCATGATGTTGCCCTTGTGCACCAGGGTCACTGAGCGGCGCCCGTTGTCGATCGCGTACTGGATGGCTTTGCGGATCAGCCGTTCGGAGCCTTCGACCGAGACCGGCTTGATGCCGATGGCCGAGGTCGCCGGGAAGCGGATTTTCGTCACACCCATTTCCTGCTGCAGGAAGGC
>JAJYXA010000306.1:0-4004 GCA_021791235.1 Pseudomonadota bacterium | reverse complement strand
CTTCCCACTCGACGCCGGCGTAAATGTCCTCGGTGTTCTCGCGGAAGATCACCATGTCGACCTTTTCCGGCGCCTTCACCGGGCTGGGCACGCCGGTGAAGTAGCGCACCGGGCGCAGGCAGACGTAGAGGTCGAGCATCTGGCGCAGCGCGACGTTGAGCGAGCGGATGCCGCCCGAGGTCGGCGTGGTGAGCGGGCCCTTGATCGAGATGACATAGTCCTTCACCGCCTGCACGGTCTCGTCCGGCAGCCACTGGTCGCCGCCGTAGACCTTGACCGCCTTCTCGCCGGCAAACACTTCCATCCAGGCGATCTGCTTCTTGCCGCCGTAGGCCTTGGCCACCGCGGCATCGACCACGCGGCGCATCGCCGGGGTGATGTCGACGCCGGTGCCGTCGCCCTCGATGAAGGGGATGATGGGCGTGTCGGGCACGTTCAGCGTGTTGTCGGCATTGACGGTGATCTTCTGGCCCGCGGCGGGAATCTGGATATGTGTGCTCATGGTGTCTCGTAAACGTTACGTGTACCCTTTTGGGTAAAATGGGACTTTGCCCTCATCCGAAGTGTCGCGTCTTATTTTGTTCAACAAACCCTACGGCGTGCTCAGCCAGTTCACCGCCGAGGGCCGCTGGCAGGGTTTGCGGGATCACCTCACGCTGCCGGGTGTGTACGCAGCCGGACGCCTGGATGCGGACAGCGAAGGCCTGCTGATTTTAACCGATGATGGCGCGCTCCAGAGCCGCATCGCCGATCCGAAACACAAGCTGCCCAAAACCTACTGGGCGCAAGTCGAGGGCGCGCCCGATGACGCCGCGCTGGAACCGCTGCGGCATGGCGTCGACCTCGGCGACTTCGTCACCCGTCCGGCCAGGGCGCGCCTGATCGACGAGCCGGCCGGCCTGTGGCCGCGCAACCCGCCGATCCGCTACCGCGCCAGCATCCCCACCGCATGGATCGAACTCACGATCAGCGAAGGCAAGAACCGCCAGGTGCGCCGGATGACGGCGAAGATCGCCTTTCCGACGCTGCGGCTGATCCGCGCTGCCGTCGGCGAATGGACCCTGGGCGCGCTGCAGCCCGGAGAATGGAAAGAACTGCATGTCTGAACCCAGTCTGAATTCACAGTGGATGCCCCACGTCGTCGCCGCGGCCATCGTCGAGCGCGACGGCAAGTTCCTGCTGGTGGAGGAACACACGGCCGAAGGCCTGCGCCTGAATCAACCGGCCGGCCACTGGGAACGCGGCGAGACCCTCGTCGACGCCGTACGCCGCGAAGCGCTGGAGGAAACCGCGCACCATGTCGAGCCGCTCGCCCTGCTCGGCTGCTACACCACGCACTATCCGCAGCGCGACATCACCTACCTGCGCTTCGCCTACGTCTGCCGCGTCACCGGCTTCGACGCCGAACGCCCGCTGGACCACGGCATCGTGCGCGCCGTGTGGCTGACGCCGGACGAACTCGCCGCCCACCCCACGCCACATCGCAGCCCGCTGGTAATGCGCTGCGTGCAGGACTACCTGGCCGGGCGGCGCTTTCCGCTCGACTTCGTGAGCCACGCATGAGCACGCGCGTCGTCGTCGGGATGTCGGGCGGGGTCGATTCCGCTGTCGCCGCCCATCTGCTGAAGCAGCAGGGCTACGACGTGCTCGGCGTCTTCATGAAGAACTGGGACGACGACGACAACACCGAGCAGTGCACCGCGCGGCAGGACTTTCTCGACGTGCTGGCGGTGGCCGACGTGCTCGGCATCGAGGTCGAGGCGGTCAACTTCGCCGCCGAATACAAGGAACGCGTGTTCAGCTACTTCCTCGCCGAATACCAGGCCGGGCGCACGCCCAACCCCGACGTGCTGTGCAACGCCGAGATCAAGTTCAAGGCTTTTCTCGACGACGCCATCGCGCGCGGCGCCGAATTCATCGCCACCGGGCACTACGTCGGCAAGGGACAGGATGCCACCGGCTGCGCCACGCTGCTGCGCGCGGCGGACGCCAACAAGGACCAGAGCTATTTCCTCTACCGCCTGAGCCAAGCGCAGCTCTCCCCCGCCCTGTTTCCGCTGGCGCAGCTGCCCAAGCCCGAGGTGCGCAGGATCGCCACGCAGATCGGCCTGCCCAACGCCGCCAAGAAGGACAGCACCGGCATCTGCTTCATTGGCGAGCGCAACTTCCGCGAATTCCTCGAGCGCTACCTGCCGCGCGACCCCGGCGACATGAAGACGCCCGAGGGCCGCGTCGTCGGCCGCCACCAGGGGCTGATGTACTACACGCTCGGCCAGCGCCAGGGCCTCGGCATCGGCGGGCAGAAGGACGGCAGCACCGAGCCCTGGTTCGTTGCGGCAAAGGACATGGCGAGCAACACGCTGATCGTTGTGCAGGGGCACGACCATCCGCTGCTCAAGCGCTCGACACTGTCTGCCGGCCAGCTCAACTGGATCAGCGGCAGCGCGCCCGATCCCGACAAACCCTATACCGCAAAGACCCGCTACCGGCAAACCGACGCGCCCTGTCACATCACCCGACTCGGCGACGACACGCTCGAACTCGCGTTCGACGCCCCGCAATGGGCGGTCACGCCCGGCCAGTCGGTGGTGCTGTACGACGGCGAGGTCTGCCTCGGCGGCGGCATCATTAACTGAACCCGCTACAATTCACGCATCCCAGCCTTCCATTCCATCATGTCGCACGACACCGCACCCGTCCCCGCCGCCAATTTCATCCGCAACCTCATCGACGAGCAGAACGCCGCCGGAAAATGGGGCGGACGTGTCGAGACGCGCTTCCCGCCCGAGCCCAACGGCTATCTGCACCTTGGCCACGCCAAGTCGATCTGCCTCAACTTCGGCCTGGCGCGCGACTACGGCGGCGTGTGCCACCTGCGCTTCGACGACACCAATCCGGAAAAGGAAAGCCAGGAATACGTCGACTCAATCGTCGAATCGGTGAAATGGCTGGGCTTCGACTGGGGCAAACACCTCTACTTCGCGTCGAACTACTTCGACACCATGTACGCCTGTGCCGAGTACCTGATCCAGTCCGGCCACGCCTACGTCGATTCGCTCTCCGCCGACGACATGCGCACCTACCGCGGCACGCTCACCGAGCCGGGCAAGGACAGTCCTTACCGCAGCCGCAGCGCGGAAGAAAACCTCGACCTGTTCCGCAAAATGAGGGCCGGCGAATTCCCCGACGGCGCGCATGTGCTGCGCGCGAAAATCGACATGACCTCGCCCAACATCAACCTGCGCGACCCGGCGATCTACCGGATCAAGCGCGCGCACCACCACAACACCGGCGACACCTGGTGCATCTACCCGATGTACACCTACGCCCATCCGATCGAGGACGCGATCGAGCACATCACGCATTCGATCTGCACCCTGGAATTCGAGGACCAGCGCCCGTTCTACGACTGGCTGCTCGACAAGCTCGCCGACGGCGGCTTCTTCACCCGCCCGCTGCCGCAGCAGATCGAGTTCGCGCGTCTGAACCTGACCTACGTCGTGCTCTCCAAGCGCAAGCTCATCCAGCTCGTCGAAGAAAAGCACGTCTCCGGCTGGGACGACCCGCGCCTGCCCACCCTGGTCGGCGCGCGCCGCCGCGGCTACACGGCGGAAGGCTTCCGCCGCTTCACCGACCAGATCGGCGTGTCGAAATCCGACGGCTGGATCGACTACAGCGTGTTCGAGGCCTGCCAGCGCGACGTGCTGAATGATTCCGCGCTGCGCCGCGTCGCCGTGCTCGATCCGGTCAAGCTCGTCATCGACAACTACCCGGCAGGCCAGTCGGAAGAGTGCTTTGCGCCCAACCATCCGCAGCAGCCCGATCTGGGCAAGCGCGCGGTGCCGTTTTCAAGGGAATTGTGGATCGAGCGCGAGGACTTCATGGAAACCCCGTCCAAGGGCTACTTCCGACTTTTCCCGGGCAACTCGGTGCGGCTGCGCTACGGCTATGTCGTCACCTGCACCGGCTGCGACAAGGACGCTGACGGCAACATCACCGCGGTG
>JAJYXA010000113.1 GCA_021791235.1 Pseudomonadota bacterium | reverse complement strand
GAGGCCAAGCAGATCGGAAAAAACCGCGTCTGCACGGCGCCGATCGCCCCTCAGGTCACGGCCAATGACGATGATGCAGATTTTTGAAGCAGCGGCCTTAACTTTCTCCAACCCCCGACGATTCCTCACACAACGGCGGTTCATGTAGCCCAGCGGGCAGACCAACGTTGACGGCACAAGCCGGAACAATCGACCCACAAAGGAGAAAATCATGCCAGCAGTGATCAACACCAACATCGCTTCGCTCAACGCGCAGCGCAACCTGAATGCATCGCAATCCGCGCTCAACACCTCGATCCAGCGCCTGTCATCCGGCCTGCGCATCAACAGCGCCAAGGACGACGCCGCCGGCCTGGCAATTTCTGAACGCATGACGTCCCAGATTCGCGGCCTCAACCAGGCCACGCGCAATGCCAACGACGGCATTTCCCTGTCCCAGACCGCGGAAGGCGCGCTCGGCGAAGCCGGCAACATCCTGCAGCGCATCCGCGAACTGGCCGTGCAGTCCGCCAACGCCACCAACTCCGGCACCGACCGGCAGGCGCTTCAGGCTGAGGTGTCGCAGCTGACGGCGGAGCTGGATCGCATCGCAACCACGACGGAATTCAACGGCACCAAGCTGCTGGACGGAAATTTCACTGCGCAGCAATTCCAGGTGGGCGCCAATGCCAATCAAACCATTAACGTCACGGTAGGCGGCGCGCGCGCCGCGCAACTGGGTTCCGTGGTCAACGTCGCGGGCGCAAAGACCCAGACCGTGACCCCCACCCAGACCCTGACCAACGCCACGGACGTCCTGACCAGGACAAGCTTCGACGGCGTGGACAACACGGCCATCACCGTCGGCGAGCTCTACATCAACGGCATCGAGGTCAAGGCCTCTTCCGCCTATGCCACGACCAAGCCGGGACAGACGGCCGAGAGCGCGTACGCCAAGGCGGCAGCGGTGAACGCGAGCAACATCGCCGGCGTGACCGCGCTCGCCGACAATACCCAGTCCTGGTCGGCGGTCGCGGGATCGACGGCCGGCACGAACGACGGCATCGACATCACCGCAGGCGACACCGATACCGTGGCCTACAAGCTCGAAATCAACGGCACTGCCGTTCTCGATGTGTCGGCAGTCGGCGATACATCGATCGACAGTCTGGTGACCAGCATCAACGCTTTCAAGGACACGACCGGCGTCACTGCGTCCAAGACCAGCACCGGCGCGCTGCAACTCCAGGCCGCAGACGGGCGGGACGTCAAGGTCAAGGAATCCTTCACCTTGGCCGACACCGCCGGCACGGCGCTGACCAATGTCAAAACTGCTTTCAGCAGCTATGCCGAAAGCGCCGATGGCGCATCATCCGCCGTGTCCGAAGAAATTTACCGCGGCAAAGTAACCCTGCAGTCGTCCAGCAACGTCACCTTCAACAGCAGCGCGGCCTCGCAGAATCTGGGCTACGACACGACCCTGCTGAGCCCGGACACCAGCAAGTCGATCGCCACCGTGGACATTTCCACGGTTTCCGGCGCCAACGCAGCCATTCTGGCAGCCGACGCGGCGCTGACCTCGGTCAACTCCAACCGCGCCAAGCTGGGCGCGGTGCAGAGCCGCTTCGAGACGACCATCTCGAACCTGCAGACGACCGCCGAGAACCTGAGCGGCGCGCGCAGCCGGATTCGGGATGCGGACTTCGCCTCCGAAACCGCCGCCCTGACCCGCGGCCAGATCCTGCAGCAGGCCGGCACGGCGATGTTGGCGCAGGCCAACTCGCTGCCGAACAACGTGCTCTCGCTGTTGCGTTAAGTAGCAAATAGGCGCCTCCGGGCGCCTGCACGAAGCTGCGGACCAAGGTTTCTCCTTGCTCCGCCTTCGTCGCACCTAGATTAGGGGAAACATCATGTCCATTGGAAAAGTCGATTCAGTAGATATTGCCGCCACCCGGCAGGCCCCCGCACCCGCAGCTGCACCGGCCATCCCCGCGCAGCGCGCGACACTCGACAATCCCGTTTTTTTACCTGCGCGACCCGTCCCCCAGGAAGCGGTCGCTGCCGCCGTGCAGTCGGCCAATGCGTACGTACAATCCGTTTCCGCCAGCATCCGGTTTTCGTTCGACCAGGACACCGGACGCACCATCGTCAAAATGGTCGACACCGAAACCGAGGAAGTGCTGCGCCAGTTTCCCAGCGAAGAAATGCTGGCCATCTCCCATTCCATCGACCGCATGCAGGGTCTGCTGATCAACCGCAAAGTCTGAGGAGTCGCACAATGCTTTCATCCCCAGGTATCGGATCAGGCCTCGACGTCAACGGCATTATCAGCCAGCTGATGGCGGCTGAACGCCAGCCGCTGGCCGTGCTGGACAGGAAGGAAGCGGCCTTTCAGGTCAAACTGTCCGCCTATGGCAACCTGAAGGGCGCGCTGGCCTCCTTCCAGAACGCAGCGCGCGGTTTGAACGATATCGCCAGGTTTCAGAAAGTCAACGCCAGCTCGGCGGACGCCACGCTGTTCACCGCGAGCGCGGAAAAGACTGCAGCGCTGGGCAATTACACCCTTGAAGTCCAACAACTCGCCACCAGCCAGAAATTGTCCTCCAAGGGATTCGCCAACACCACGGACGCCGTGGGCACGGGCACGCTGCAGATTCAGTTCGGCACCTACGATGCCGGCGCCAACACCTTCAGCCTGAACGCGGACAAACCGGCACGCGCCATCAGCATCGACAGCACGAAGCAGTCGCTGGCCGGGATCCGCGACGCCATCAACGAAGCCAACGCCGGGGTGACGGCATCCATCATCAACGACGGCACCGCCAACAAGCTGGTGCTGACTTCCAGCGATACCGGCACCGCCAACACGCTGAGGATTCTGGTCAAGGACGGCGACGGTAACAACACCGACGACGCGGGGCTGTCGCAGTTGGCCTATGACCCGACCAAGGCGGCCGGCTCGGGCAAGAATCTGAGCGAAAGCACGGCGGCGGCGGACGCCAAGGTGGTGCTCGACGGTGTGACCCTGACCAAGTCCAGCAACACCATCAAGGATGCGATCGCGGGCGTGACGCTCAACCTGGCCAAGATCGGCGCCGCAGCCAAGCTGACGGTGGAGCGCGATACCGGAACCGTGAAAAATTCCGCGGACGCCTTTGTCAAGGCCTACAACACCGCGCTCAAGACGCTCAGGGGCCTGACGGCGTACAACCCGGCAACCCAGCAGGCCGGCCCCTTGCAGGGCGACGCCGCGGCCCGGACGATCGGTATCCAGCTCAGGAACGCGCTCAATTCCACGGTGGCCGCCGTGGGCGGCAAGTTCGCCAGCTTGAGCGATATCGGCATCGCGTTCCAGAAAGACGGTTACCTGGCTGTAGATGCGGCCAAGCTGCAAACCGCCATCGACACCGGCTATAACGACATCGCCGACGTGTTCGCGGTGGTCGGCCGGCCTTCCGACAGCGCCGTCAAATACGACACCGCGAGCGCCGGCACCCAGGCGGGCAAGTTCGACGTGAACGTGACGCAACTGGCAAGCCGGGCCCAGTATACCGGCGCGGCCATCGCCGGCACGGACATCACCATCGACGCCAATAACGATAACCTCGCGGTGAAGATCGACGGCGTTCAGTCCGCCACGCTGAGCCTCACCCAGGGGGTTTACAAGGTCGCAGACCTGGCGAAGGAACTTCAGACCCAGATCAACGGCGACAGCACCCTGCGGGGCGCGGGCGTGACGGTCAAGGTCGAATACGACAGCGCCAACAAGAAATACCTCATCACCTCCAGCCGCTACGGCTCGGCCTCCAGGGTCGAAGTGACCTCGGTAGACACCAATACCGCGGCGAACACGGGCATCTCGGTGAAGGCCGGCACCGACGGGGTGGACGTGGCGGGCAGCATCAACGGCGTGAGCGCCACGGGGGCCGGGCAATACCTGAGCGGCGCTGCCGGCGACAACGCGGCGGGCTTGAAGCTGCAAATCACCGGCGGCGGCACCGGCGCGCGCGGCACGGTCAATTTTTCCCGGGGGTATGCCCATCAACTGGACAAGTTGGCGGAAACCCAGTTGTCTACCGCCGGCCCCATCGCCAGCCGCACGCAGGGAATCGACCGCTCCATCGAGTTCCTCGACAAACAGCGTGACACTTTGATTCGCCGCCTGGCGGGTATTGAAAAACGCTACCGCGCGCAATTTACCGCGCTCGACGCCATGCTCAGCGGCATGAACAGAACCAGCACCTTTCTGACCCAGCAATTGGCCAGTCTGCCCGGCAGCAGCCAGAACAAATAAACCAGGAGCAAGACGTGTACACGAATTCGAGAAGCGCCGCCAACGCCTATGCCAACGTCGGTCTGGAAACCGGC
>JAJYXA010000019.1 GCA_021791235.1 Pseudomonadota bacterium | reverse complement strand
CAGGCGTCGGCGGGGCGCGCGACCGCTGCGGCGCCCGCTGCGGCGCCGGCCCCCGTCGCGGCGCCGGCGCCGGCACCCGCTGTCAATGCGGCGGTCGACAGCTGGCTGTGGCCGGCCGAGGGCACGCTGGCCGGACGCTTCGGCGCGGCAGGCGGCAAGGGCATCGATATCGTCGGGCAGCGCCATGCGCCGGTGAAGGCGGTGGCGCCCGGCAAGGTGGTATACAGCGGCAACGGCCTGCGCGGCTACGGGCGGCTGCTGATCGTCAAGCATGCGGGCGAGTTTCTTTCTGCCTATGCGCACAACGAAACGATCCTGGTGAAGGAAGGCGACTGGGTGGCCGCTGGCCAGAAGATCGCCCTGATGGGCGACAGCGATGCCGACCGGGTGAAACTGCATTTCGAAATCCGCCGTTATGGCAAACCGCTTGACCCCCTGACGTATCTGCCGGAGCGCTCATGAGCCGCGAACCCATCGACGAATCGGAAGACCTTACGCCTGACGACGGCGAAGCGGAGCTGCAGGCCGCTTCGGATACCAATGAGGAACTGGCGGCGGCCATCCTCGACGAGCCGCAGGTCGACGTGACCCAGCTCTATCTCAACGAAATCGGCCAGGCGCCGCTGTTGACCGCGCAGGAGGAAGTCGCGCTGGCGCGGCGCACCGTGCTGGGCGATTTCGAGGCGCGCCAGACCATGATCGAGCGCAACCTGCGGCTGGTGGTCAACATCGCCAAGCACTACGCCAACCGCGGGCTGACCCTGCTCGATCTGGTGGAGGAGGGCAACCTCGGCCTGATCCACGCGCTGGAGAAATTCGATCCCGAGCGCGGCTTCCGCTTCTCGACCTACGCCACCTGGTGGATCCGCCAGAACATCGAGCGCGCGATCATGAACCAGTCGCGCACCATCCGCCTGCCGGTGCACATCATCAAGGAGCTCAATGTCTACCTGCGGGCCAAGCGCCACCTGGAAACGCACGGCGTCACCGATGCCACATCGGAGGACATCGCCGCACTGACCGGGCATCCGGTCGAGGACGTGCGCCGCATCATGCAGCTGAACGAGCGGGTCGCCTCGCTCGATGCGCCGCTCGACGTCGATCCCACGCTGTCGCTGGGCGAGGCGATCGCCGACGACAATGCCCACCTGCCGGACGAAATGCTGCAGCTGGAGGAAATCGAGCACCACGTCCACGAATGGCTGACCCAGCTCAACGACAAGCAGCGCTGGGTGATCGAGCGCCGCTTCGGCCTCAACGGCTGCGAAGCCTGCACTCTGGAAGACCTGGCGCTGGAGCTGCAGGTGACGCGCGAGCGCGTGCGGCAGATCCAGATGGAATCGCTGCGCGTACTGCGGCAGCTGCTGCGACGGCGCGGCGTCTCCAAAGACGAACTGTTCTGATCCCATGCCGCGCGTCGCCTATCTGACGCATCCCGATTGCCTGCGCCACGATGTCGGGCCGTGGCATCCCGAATCGCCGCGCCGCCAACAGGCGGTGGATGCCGCCTTGCGCGGCGCATCCTGGTTTGGCGAATTGATCGAGCTCATTCCCCCGCATGCCACGCTGGCGCAGCTTCAGGCTGCGCACGCCGCGACGCATGTCGAGACGGTGCGGCGCGCAGCGCCTGACGAAGGTGTGACCTGGCTCGATCCCGACACGGGGATGAATCCCGCCAGCTGGGCGGCCGCGCTGGCGGCAAGCGGTGCGGCGGTGCGCGCGGTCGATGCGGTGACGGCGGGCGAGGCCGGGCGTGCCTTCTGCAACGTGCGTCCGCCCGGCCATCACGCCGAAGCCGACCGCGCGATGGGCTTCTGCCTGTTCAACAACATCGCGGTCGGCATCCATCACGCGCTCGCCGCCCACGGCCTGAAACGCGTCGCCCTGGTCGATTTCGACGTCCATCACGGCAACGGCAGCGAGGATATTTTCCGCAACGAGCCGCGCGTGCTGTTGTGTTCCAGTTTCCGTCATCCGTTCTATCCCTACAGCGGTTCCCGGCCGCACGCCGGCTTCATCCCGGCGCCGCTGCCGCAGGGAGCGGACGGCGCAGCGTTCCGCGCCGCCGTCGACCGGCATTTTCTGCCGGCGCTGGAGGCGTTCAGGCCCGAACTGGTCTGCGTGTCGGCCGGCTTCGATGCGCATCGCGACGACCCGCTTGGCGGGCTCAATCTCGTCGAAGCCGACTACGCCTGGATTACCCGCGAACTGTGCGCGCTGGCCGACCGCCATGCGCAGGGGCGGGTGGTGTCGGTGCTCGAGGGCGGCTACGACCTCGCCGCCCTCGGCCGCTGCGCCGTGGCGCATGTGGGGGCGATGCAATGATTCAGTGGTCTGCCATCGACACCGTCTTCCTCGACATGGACGGCACCCTGCTCGACCTGTACTTCGACAACCATTTCTGGCGCGAGCACATGCCGCGCCGCTACGCCGAATACCACGGGCTCGACGAGGCGGCGGCGCGCGCGCATCTCGACGCCCACTACGAACGCCATGCCGGCACGCTCAACTGGTATTGCCTGGATTTCTGGAGCAGCGAGCTCGCGCTCGACATCGTGCAATTGAAGGAAGAGGTCGTCCACCTGATCGCCGTGCGCCCGGACGTGCCGGCTTTTCTGCGCGCGCTGCGGGAATCCGGCCGGCGGGTGGTGATGGTGACCAACGCGCACCCGAAAAGCCTGGGCCTGAAAATGCGTGAAACCCGCATCGACGCCTGGTTCGACGCGCTGATCTCGTCCCACCAGGTCGGCCTGCCCAAGGAGCACCCGGATTTCTGGCAGGCTTTGCAGGCGATCGAGCCGTACGACAAGGCGCGCATCCTGTTCGTCGACGACAGCCTGCCGGTGCTGAAGAGCGCGCAGGTCTACGGCATTGCGCAGCTGCTGGCGGTGTGCAATCCGGATTCGAAGCAGCCGCACAAGGATTGCGGGGAGTTCGCTGGCATTAGCAGTTTCGAGCAGGTGATGCCGGACGCGTGAGAATTCGCAGTCCAGCGAAGACACTAACTACTCAGCAGTGCTTCACGCCTGACACGACTGGATCGCTTCGCTTTGCTCGCAACGACGCGGTTTAAACCGAGGTCGCAGGCTCGATCAGCACCGCCGCCCCCACGTTCCGCCCCTCCGCCGCCAGAATGTTGTAGGTACGGCACAGCGCGCCGATGCCCATCACTTCCAGCCCGATTTGTGCCTCCACCAGCGCCCGCGTGAGCGATGGGTGGGGAAAGCGCAGGCGGGTGCCGGTGCCCAGCAGCAGGATGTCCAGTTCGCGGCCGGCGACCCATTCGAAATGGGCAGCGGTCAGCGCGTCGAAGCCGAGGCCGGCCCAGGGGGCGACTTCGATCCCGCGCGCGGTCAGCAGCAGGCCGGCGTCAAAGCGC
The DNA here is from genome assembly GCA_021791235.1 of Pseudomonadota bacterium. The sequence goes on along the minus strand of JAJYXA010000019.1, from coordinate 978 downwards.
TGGCCGTTGATGAGGACGTGGTCGTTGTCATAGCCGGTGAACAGCAGCTGGCCGGCGCCGGTGTCGAGATGGAGCTTCATGCTGAAACCTTAGCAGATTCCTGCAGGGCAGGGGGCCGCCGCGTGCCCGCATCCGTGCCGCGGCGGCGGGTTGCGTTTGCCGGGGCAGGGCGCCTCCGGTAAAATCGGCCGCTTTCCAAGGCGTTGTTTTGCCTTGATTGTTGCCCTGTTTCTTCTGTCCCCTGGGAAATCACCGTGACGGCTGACAACAAGCCACGCTTGCGCACCATCCACAAATCGTCCAAGCTCGACAGGGTCTGCTACGATATCCGCGGGCCGGTGATGGCGCGCGCCCGGCAGATGGAGGAAGAGGGCCACCGCATCATCAAGCTCAACATCGGCAATCCGGCGCCGTTCGGCTTCGAGGCGCCGGAGGAAATCGTGCAGGACGTGATCCTGAACCTGCCGAATGCGTCGGGCTACAGCGACTCCAAAGGCCTGTTCGCGGCGCGCAAGGCGATCATGCACGAAACGCAGCGCAAGGGCATCGCCGGGGTGCAGATCGACGACATCTTCATCGGCAACGGCGTCTCCGAGCTGATCGTAATGGCGATGCAGGCGCTGCTGAACAACGGCGACGAGGTGCTGGTGCCGGCGCCTGATTACCCCCTGTGGACGGCGGCGGTGAGCCTGGGCGGCGGCAAGCCGCGCCATTACCTGTGCGACGAGGGCGCCGGCTGGCTGCCCGATCCGGATGACATCCGCGCCAAGATCACGCCCAACACGCGCGCCATCGTCATCATCAACCCGAACAATCCCACCGGCGCGCTGTATCCGACCGAGCTGCTGCTGGAAATCCTGGAAATCGCGCGCCAGCACCAGCTGATCGTCTATGCCGACGAGATCTACGACAAGGTGCTGTACGACGGCGTGGTGCACACCTCGATCGGCTCGCTGGCCGAGGACGTGCTGATCGTGA
>JAJYXA010000209.1 GCA_021791235.1 Pseudomonadota bacterium | reverse complement strand
GAAGCTGATCATCGCCGGCGCCTCGGCCTACGCGCTGCGCATCGACTTCGAGCGCTTCGCCAAGATCGCCAAGGAAATCGGCGCAATATTCATGGTCGACATGGCGCACTACGCCGGCCTGATCGCCGCGGGCGTCTATCCCAACCCGGTGCCGCACGCCGACGTCGTCACCTCGACCACCCACAAGACCCTGCGCGGCCCGCGCGGCGGCATCATTTTGATGAAGGCCGAGCACGAGAAGGCGATCAACTCGGCGATCTTCCCCGGCCTGCAGGGCGGCCCGCTGATGCACGTCATCGCCGGCAAGGCGGTGGCGTTCAAGGAAGCGTCCGGCAAGGAATTCAAGCTCTACCAGGAACAGGTGATCGACAACGCGCTGGTGATGTGCAAGGTGCTGGTCGAACGCGGGCTGCGCATCATCTCCGGCCGCACCGAGAGCCACGTATTCCTGGTCGACCTGCGCAGCAAGCACCTCACCGGCAAGGAAGCCGAGGCGCTCCTCGGCCGCGCCCACATCACGGTCAACAAGAACTCCATCCCCAACGACCCGCAGAAGCCCTTCGTCACCAGCGGCATCCGCATCGGCACGCCGGCGATGACCACGCGCGGCTTCACCGAACTCGAAGCCGAACAGCTCGCCCACCTGATCGCCGACGTGCTCGACGCGCCGGCCGACGAGGCGGTGATCGAACGGGTGAAGGGCGAAGTGGCGAAGCTGACGGCGAAGTTTCCGGTGTATGGGTAAGGATTTAGGAACTAGGAGATAGGGACTAGGGAATGTTGCTTCGCGCCTTATTTGATAGCGCGGCCAAAGGCCGCTCATTCCCTATCTCCTAGCCCCTGGATCCTAGCCCCTAAAAATGAAGTGTCCCTTCTGCGGTTCCCTCGACACCCAGGTCATCGACTCCCGCGTCAATGAGGCGGGCGACGCGATTCGCCGGCGCCGCCGCTGCGCCGCTTGCGACAAGCGCTTCACCACCTGGGAAACCGCCGAGCTGCGGCCGCCGCAGATCGTCAAGACCAACGGCACCCGCGAGGATTTTGACGAGCGAAAACTGCGCGAAGGCTTCCGCCGCGCGCTGCACAAGCGGCCGGTTTCCACCGAACTGGTCGACGCCGCCGTCAACCGCATCCGCCAGCGCCTGCTGACGCTGGGCGAGCGCGAAGTGCCGGCGCGCGAAATCGGCGAACTGGTGATGAACGAGCTGAAGAAGCTCGACAAGATCGCCTACATCCGCTTCGCCTCGGTGTACCGCAGCTTCCAGGACGTCGACGACTTCCGCGACGTCATCCGCGACATCGACGAGTAAATGTCCAGCGCCGACCGCTTCAGCGCCGCCGACCATGCCCACATGGCGCGCGCCCTGCAGCTCGCGGCACGCGGGCTTTACACCACCCATCCCAACCCGCGCGTCGGCTGCGTCATCGTCAGGGACGGCCGCGTCGTCGGCGAGGGCTGGCATGAACGCGCCGGCACGCCGCACGCCGAAATCCATGCGCTGAAGGCCGCAGGCGACGCGGCGCGCGGCGCGACGGTGTACGTCACGCTCGAACCCTGCTCGCATCACGGCCGCACCCCGCCGTGCGCCGAAGCGCTGATCAACGCCGGCGTGGCGCGCGTGGCGGCGGCGATGACCGATCCCAATCCCCTGGTCGCCGGCGGCGGCATCGCCATGCTGACGCTGGCCGGCATCCTGGCCGAGGTCGGTCTGCTGGAGGCCGAGGCGCGCGCGCTCAATCCCGGCTTCGTTTCGCGCATGGCGCGGCAGCGCCCTTGGGTACGGCTCAAGACCGCGTCGACGCTGGACGGCAAAACCGCACTCGCCAACGGCGCCTCGCAGTGGATCACCGGCGAGGCGGCGCGCGCCGACGTGCAGAAACTGCGCGCGCGCGCCTGCGCCATCCTCACCGGCAGCGGTACCGTGCTCGCCGACAATCCGCGCATGAACGTGCGCGATTTCGACATCGGCCGCCAGCCGCTGCGGGTCGTGGCGGATTCCGGATTGCGCACGCCGACGGATGCGGCGATCCTGCCCGCGCTCGTCACCTGCCACCACGCCGAAGCGGCCGCGCGCACCGCGCTCGAACAGGCGGGCGCGGAGGTGATCGAGTTGCCCGGGGCGGACGGCCGCGTCGACCTCGCCGCCTTGCTCACGCTGCTGGCGCAACGCGGCGTCAACGAACTGCACGTCGAAGCCGGCGCGCGCTTGAACGGCGCACTGCTCGCAGCCGGCCTGGTCGACGAATGGGTGGCCTACGTGGCGCCGATGGCGGTGGGCGACGACGCGCGCGGCCTGTTCGCGCTGCCGCCGCTGACGTCCCTGGCCGACGACGCCGCCCGCTTCAAGCTGGCCGACGTGCGGCAGATCGGCGGCGACCTGCGGCTGACGCTGCTGCCGGCATGAGCAACACCTTCAAGGATCACTCTTCATCGGCATCCGACCGCTACGCCGCCTATCGCCCGGACTATCCCGCGGCGCTGTTCGGCTGGCTCGCCGGCCTGTGCGCCGGGCGCGACGCGGCCTGGGACTGCGCCACCGGCAGCGGCCAGGCGGCGCTGGGGCTGGCGCCGCATTTCCGCCGCGTCGTCGCCACCGATGCCTCCGCCGAGCAGATCCGCCATGCCGAATCCCATCCCGGAATCGACTTCCGGGTGGCGCCTGCCGAAGCGAGCGGCCTGGCCGACCGCAGCGTCGACCTCGTCACCGTCGCGCAGGCGGCGCACTGGTTCGACCTGCCGCGCTTTTACGCCGAAGCGGCGCGCGTGCTGAAACCCGGCGGCGTGGTCGCCCTGTGGGGCTACGGCCGCATGGCGCTGCCGGGGGAGATGGACGCGCCGTTCCGGCGTTTCTATGCCGAAACCGTCGGCCCCTGGTGGCCGCCCGAGCGCGCACTGATCGACGACGCCTACCGCAGCCTGGAATTCCCGTTTGCGGAACTGGCGGCACCGGCTTTTCATATCGAAATCGAATGGACCCTGCCGCGGCTGCTGGACTATCTTTCCACCTGGTCGGCGGTGAAGCGCTACCAGAACGCCAACGGGAACAATCCGCTGCCGGCGCTGAGAGCCGAACTCGCTCCGCTGTGGGGCGATGCGGAGCGCGCAATGCAATTGCAGTGGCCGCTCTTCCTGCGGGTTGGCCGGCGCCAGCTTACGCACGCACCGAAAATTCACCGAACAGCCCGGCCAGTTCCTCGCCCACGTCCTGCAAGGGCCGGTCGCGCGCCGTATTCTCACGCAGCCCTTCATTGCGGCACCCCTGGCTGCGGAAAGCCTGGATGACATAATGCTTCGCGCCGTGCGCGGCCAGCTCATGCGCGATACGGGCAATATCCGCATCGGTCAGCAGCGCCGGATGCACGGTAGTGCGGATTTCATGCTCGACGCCGGACGCCAGGATGAGTTGCAGGCCGGCGAGCGCACGCCCGCCGCTGCCGGCCGCGCCGGTGATGCGCGGGTAGTCCGCGAACGGCGCCTTCACGTCCAGCCCCACCCAGTCGACCCACGGCAGCACCTCAGCCAGATGCTGCGGGTAGGCACCGCCGGTGTGCAGGCCGATCCCGAATCCGAGCGCGCGCACCTCGCGCATCGCATCAGGCAACGCTGACTGCAGCGTCGGCTCGCCGCCGGAAAACACCACGCCGTCGAGCAGTCCCTGGCGGCGACGCAGGAAGGCCAGCACGTTCTCCCAGGGAATTTCGCTGTCGCCGCGCGCGGGAATCAGGTCGGGGTTGTGGCAATAGCCGCAGCGCCACGGGCAGCCCTGGCAAAACACCACCGCGGCCAGCATGCCGGGCCAGTCGGTGGTGGACAGCGGGGTCAGGCCGCCAACGCGAAGCATGGCCATCCACCTGGGCCCGCCAGCCGAACCCCGGCTTCGTCATGCCGGCGAATGCCGGCATCCAGTCGCATCACTGGATTCCGGGTCGAAGCCCGGAATGACGAACGGGTTGGCATGGCGGGTCAAGCCGAGCAACGGCCTTCGACAAAGAAACGCCGCTCGCGGTGCTCGCTCTGCTTGCCCTTGTTGAAGCTCGTCACCGGGCGATGGTAGCCCATCACGCGGGTCCACACTTCGCAGCGGGTGCGCTCCTCGTCCCTCAGGTCAGCAGCGTTCAGGGCTTGGGTCGGTACGGTCATGTCGTTCATGTCGATCTCCTTAAATTTATGCGGCAACAGCGCGTTTGCGCGACAGGGCTTCCTCGTCGCACGCGGGGCAGAACTCGTGCTCGCCGGCGAGGTAGCCGTGTTTGGGGCAGATTGAAAAAGTCGGCGTCACCGTGATGTAGGGCAGGCGGAAGCGCTCGAGCGCGCGGCGCACCAGCTTCCTGCATGCCTCCGCGGCCGAGATGTGCTCC
>JAJYXA010000254.1 GCA_021791235.1 Pseudomonadota bacterium | reverse complement strand
AACAGCTACGGGAAACTGATGGAGTTGGTGAAGTGATTGGCAAATGGGGCACGCCATTCTGTAAATACGCGTGTCAATTCGCCGTGACGCATACTCGGTGCTGAGCCGGAAATTTTCAACTAAGCCCAGTACTGAAACTGGGTTAGCCGCATGAAAACAAAATAAGGGATAAGCGATGCAATTCCATTGCAACGGATTTCGCCCCGGCGATCCGCACCTATTCCCCGCCGCCGCGTCGGCGACCCCGTATACCGAGACGGTGCCTGCGCAGGTGGATGTATTCATCGTCGGCTGCGGCCCGGCCGGGCTGACGCTGGCGGCGCAACTCGCTGCTTTTCCCGACATCTCCGTGGCCATCGTGGAGCTGAAGGACGGCCCGCTGCAACTGGGCCAGGCCGACGGCATCGCCTGCCGGACCATGGAGATGTTCGAAGCCTTCAACTTCAGCGAGCGGGTGCTCAAGGAAGCGTGCTGGGTCAACGAGGTGACGTTCTGGAAGCCGGACGAAAAGCAGCCCGAGCGGATCGTGCGCCACGGTCGGGTGCAAGATGCGGAGGACGGCCTTTCGGAGTTTCCGCACGTGGTGCTGAACCAGGCGCGGGTGCATGACTTCTTCCTGGAGGTCATGCGCAATTCACCCAGCCGGCTGGAGCCGTATTACGCCCGCAAGCTGGTGGACGTGGCGGTGGACCGTAACGCCCCGGATTATCCGGTGACGGTGCGCATGGAACGCACGGATGCAGCGCACGCGGGCGAGATGGAGACGGCGCGGGCGCGTTACGTGGTCGGCTGCGACGGCGCGCGCAGCGCGGTGCGCAAGTCCATCGGCCGAGAGCTGGTGGGTGACGCGGCCCAGCAGGCCTGGGGCGTAATGGACGTGCTGGCCGTGACCGACTTTCCGGATATTCGCCACAAGGCGGCCATCCAGTCCAACAACGGCGGCAACCTGCTGCTTATCCCGCGCGAAGGCGGCTATCTGGTTCGACTCTACGTGGAGCTGGACAAGCTGGGCGAAAACGAGCGCGTGGCCCAGCGCAAGATCACGGTGGACCAGATCATCGCCGCGGCGCAGCGGATTTTTTTCCCCTACACGCTCGACGTGAAAGAGGTGCCTTGGTGGTCCGTGTACGAGATCGGCCAGCGCATTTGCGACAAGTACGACGACGTTCCCGCACAGGAGGTCGACAGCCGCTTGCCGCGCGTGTTCATCGCCGGCGATGCCTGCCACACCCACAGTCCCAAGGCGGGCCAGGGCATGAACTTTTCCATGCAGGACACCTTCAATCTGGGCTGGAAACTGGCCGCCGTGCTGCGCGGACAGTGTGCGCCGCAGCTGCTGCACAGCTATTCGGCCGAGCGTCAGGTCGTGGGGAAGATACTGATCGACTTCGATCGCAAGTGGGCCAAGATGATCAGCGACAAGCCGGCCGAAGGCGACCAGGGAGATGCCGGCGGCGTGGACCCCAAGGCCTTTCAGGCGTACTTCGAACAGCACCTGCGCTTCACGGCCGGCATGGGGACCCAATACCGTCCCTCGGTGATCTGCGGCGAAGCGACGCACCAAGGCTTGGCCAGGGGTTTTGCGGTGGGCACGCGCTTCCACTCCGCACCGGTGCTGCGCGTTGCCGATGCCAAGGCGATGCAGCTGGGCCACGTCGGCAAGGCCGACGGCCGCTGGCGTCTCTACGCCTTTGCGGGCCGGAACGATCACGTGGATATCCAGACCGGCGTGCGTGCGCTGTGCCGGTTCCTGCAGGACTCGCCGGACTCGCCGGTCCGCAGATACACGCGCCCAGGCCAGGACCCGGATGCCGTGTTCGACCTGCGTGCCGTCTTCCAGCAGGGCCACCGCGAGCTGGCCATCGAGTCCATGCCGGCGCTGCTGCTGCCGCAGAAGGGCGCCTATGGCCTCCACGACTACGAAAAGCTGTTCTGCCCGGATCTGAAGAACGGCCCCGACATCTTCGACCTTCGCGGCGTGGACCGCGACCGGGGCGCGCTGGTCATCGTGCGACCGGACCAGTACATCGCTCACGTGCTGCCGCTGGACGCGTACCGGGACCTGGCGAGCTTTTTTGCCGGCTTCATGCTGCCCAATCGCTGACAGGGCACCGGCAGCGTCCGCGTCCAGCGCGGGCGCGATGCCCCGCTAACGCTGATCGCCGGCCGGCCGCTGAATGAGCCCATCGCCCAATACGGCCCGTTCGTCATGAACACCGAGCAGCAAATCTGCCAGGCCTTGAGCGACTATCGCGACGGCCGCCTAGGCTGAACCCCGGTCCATCGGCGGCGCTTGCCCGGCGAACGTCAAGCATCCCGAGAACCTGAACACCTGGCCCGCGATGAAGCCGGGGCGAGCCACGGTGAATGGCCGGCGAGAAGCAGAACAGTAGCGCCTCAAGCAGTTTGAAGTCCAACTAATCGAAATCTGTGATCCAATATCGGATACTGCCGAGCCGGAGAAGCCGGGGTACTGGTAGAGGTAGGGGAATCCGATGTTTCAGGATATCTTCGCCCGTATGATTTCAATCAACGATGAGATAGCCCTCGATATTTCGAGGCCGCTGTCCAACGCCGGGCTGGTTCCCGCGGTTCGGTAGAGAGACGCTCGCATGGATAAAACGATCTTCCTGTTTCTGGTGCAGGACGGGGTCATCAACGGTTCGATCTACGCGCTGGCGGCGATCGCGATGGTCCTGGTGTTCGCCGTCACGCGCGTGATTCTCGTGCCGCAGGGCGAGTTCATCTCGTTCGGCGCCATGACCGTCGCGGCGCTCGAAGCCGGGCGCATGCCGCCCACCGCCTGGCTGCTGGTCGCGCTGGGCGTGCTCTCGGCAGCGGCGGCGCTGGTGCAGCAACGGCGCACGCTCACTTTGCGCGGCGTGACCCTGATCGTGCTGTTCAATCTGGTGCTGCCGGCGCTGCTGGCCGCACTCGCCTACGCGCTGGCGCCGCTGAAGCTCGGCAACGCGATGAACATCCTGATCGCCGTCGCGCTGATCGTGCCGATGGGCCCGATGCTCTACCGCGTCGCGTTCGCGCCCCTGGCCAACGCCAGCGTTCTGGTGCTGCTGATCGCCTCCTTCGGCGTGCACTTCTCGCTGATGGGGCTCGGGCTGGTGTTCTTCGGTCCCGAAGGCGTCGCCACCCAGCCCTTGCTGACGCAGAGCTTCACCGCCGGCGGCATTCCGATCACCGGACAGAGCGTCGCGATCCTGGCGGCGACGGCGCTGCTGTTGATCGTCTTCGCGCTGTTCTTCGAGCGCACGCTGCTCGGCAAGGCGCTCCGTGCCTGCGCCTCGAACCGGCTCGGCGCCCGGCTGGTCGGCATCCCGACCGCGATCGCCGGCCAGATCAGCTTCGCTCTGGCGGCGTGCCTGGGCGCGGTCGCCGGCGTGCTCGCCGGTCCGATCGTCACGATTTATTACGACAGCGGCTTCCTGATCGGCCTGAAGGCCTTCGTCGCGGCGATACTCGGCGGCCTGGTCAGCTTTCCGCTGACCGTGCTCGCCTCGCTGGGGGTGGGCATCGCCGAATCGTTCTTTTCCTTCTGGACCAGCAATTTCAAGGAAGTGATGGTGTTCAGTCTGATCCTTCCGGTTCTCCTCTGGCGCTCGCTGCGTGCGCCGACCCAAGCGGAGGAAGAGTGATGCCGGCGCGCGCAACCTGGATAGCGGCGCTTCTGGCACTGCTCATCGTCGCCCTGCCCTTCACCGACCTGATGCCGCGTTACTGGGTGACGCTGTTCAACTACATCGGCATCTCCAGCCTCGTTGCGATCGGCCTGGTGCTGCTCACCGGCGTCGGCGGCATGACCTCGTTCGGCCAGGCTGCCTTCGTCGGCCTGGGCGCATACACGACGGGCGCGCTCACCACCCACTTCGGCATGAATCCGTGGCTGGCGCTGCCGCTGGCGCTGGCGGTCACCGGCCTGGGCGCGCTGCTGATCGGCGCCCTGACGGTGCGCCTGTCGGGTCATTACCTGCCGCTCGGGACGATCGCCTGGGGCATCGCGCTCTTCTATCTGTTCGGCAATCTCAACTGGCTCGGCGCGCACGACGGCCTGTCCGGGATTCCGACGCTCAGCATCGGCCAGCACGAGCTGATCGAGGGGCGGCAGTATTTCATCGTCGTGTGGCTGGCGGTGGTGCTGGCGGTCGTCGCGGTGCAGAACCTGCTCGGCGGCAGGACCGGCCGGGCGGTGCGCGCGCTGCGCCGGAGCACCGTCGCGGCCGAGGCCTTCGGCGTCAATGTCGCCGGAACCAAGTTGAAGGTCTTCGTTTTTGCGGCGCTGCTAGCCGGCCTCGTCGGCTGGCTGTACGCGCATTTCCCGCGCTCGGTGGCGCCGGGTCCGTTCGGC
>JAJYXA010000392.1 GCA_021791235.1 Pseudomonadota bacterium | reverse complement strand
GCGTGTTCGAGGGGGTTTCCTCCCCCCGGGCAGGTCAGGAAAACCCTGCCGGGGGCCACCTCGTCGATCCGGAGACCGTTTTAAACCCACCGGAGGGCGATTAGATGATCGACCTCATTCAAGCCTGCCACGATCCCAAGCTGTTTGGCCATTGGTTTAAGCAGCCCGGCACTTGGGCCGCGTGGTTCGTCTTCCTCAAGGCACTGTTCGGCCTGCCGATGACCGCGCAGGAACTATCCGTCTTCCACCAGCTCACCGGGAGCATCGAGCCGCCCACAGCGCAGGCCCCCGAGGCTTGGCTGGTGATCGGCCGTCGCGGCGGCAAGAGCTTCATCGTCGCGCTGATCGCCGTCTTCCTCGCCACCTTCCGCGACTACACCCAGCACCTCGCCCCCGGCGAGCGCGGCACCGTCATGGTCATCGCCGCAGACCGCAAGCAGGCGCGCGTCATCATGCGCTATGTCAAGGGGCTGCTCGAAGGTGTGCCAATGCTGCGCCGCATGATACAAGCCCAGCGCGGCGAGGCCATCGAGCTAAGCAACCGCATCGACATTGAAATCCACACAGGCAGCTTCCGCGCCGTCCGGGGTTACACCGTCGTCGCCGCGCTGCTCGACGAGGTCGCGTTCTGGCGCAGCGAGGAATCAGCCAACCCCGACCGCGAGATCGTCAACGCATTGCGCCCCGCAATGGCGACGATACCCGGCGCGATGCTGATCGGCCTCAGCAGCCCCTACGCCCGGCGCGGCGTGCTCTACGAAGCATGGGCGCAGCACTACGGCAAGGAATCCGACGTGCTGGTGATCCAAGCTGACAGCCGCACGATGAATCCCAGCCTGCCGCAGTCGGTCGTTGACCGTGCCTACGCCGAAGACCCCGCATCGGCGGCGGCTGAATACGGCGCGCAGTTCCGCAGCGACGTTGAATCATTCTTGCAGGGCGAGTGGATCGATCGCAGCATCGAAACAGGCGTCTCCGAATTGCCCCCCGTGCAAGGCGTCGATTACTTCGCCTTCGCCGACCCCAGCGGCGGCGCATCGGATAGCTTCACCCTCGGCATCGCGCACCGCGAGGGCGACCGCCGCATCCTCGACGTGTGCCGGGGTCGTCGCCCACCGTTCGATCCCAAGGCCGTCGTCGCCGACTACGCAACCATCCTCAAACGCTACGGCCTCACCCGCGTCATCGGCGACAGGTACGCGGGCGAATGGGTGCCCTCCGCATTCCGCGAGCATGGCATCAGCTACGACCCGGCCGAGCTGCCCAAGTCAGACATTTACCTGAACGCCGAACCCTTGTTCGCGCAGGGCGCGGTGCAACTGCTCGACCAGCGGCAACTGCTGACCGAGCTGCGGCAACTGGAGCGCCGCACCGGCAGCGGCAAAGACCGCATCGATCACCCTCCGCGCGGCCACGACGACCTCGCCAACGCGTGCGCGGGCGCACTGTGGCTGGCGTCGCGCAGACGGTCGGCAATCGACATGAGCGGCGCGTACCTGACGACGCCCGAGGACGCCCGCGAGGCGGTCGAGGAGCACATGCTCGAACTGGAGCAGCAGGCCGCCATGCGGCGCTGGAATTTTTAACTTGAAAGGAGAAACACCATGAGCACCACTTTTGAATGCGTCAAAACATACGCCGACATCCCGCTGCGCTTCCACGGTGCCAAGTGCCCGGACGGCTCAGACCCTGTGTGGGACGAAGGCTTGCAGCAGAACACCTGTCTGATCAAGGAGCGCGCCTACGCCGACAGCATGAAGGACGCCGAACGCCGGGACAAGGCTCGCAACTTGGCGGGCGACGAGCTCGACAGGCTGGCGAAGCAGCGAATGACGATGTTCCCCGGCGAGACGTATCAGCAGGCCCTCGCCCACGCGATGGCGGACAACCCGCAACTGAAGGCGATCTACGCCAAAGGAGAATGAAATGAAAGCAATCTTGAAAAAGCTGACCCAGCCCGATCAGTCCAAGTTCGACGCATTGGTGGATGCAGCGCTGGCGCTATACCGCGAGCTGTCCGACGCGTCCAACCAGTTCCACGACGCGAGGGACGATAAGCTGAGCGCGCGCGGCTACCTCACCGAAGCGCTGCGCAACGCCCGCACCGACCAGAAGAAGATCGAGGCACTGGACAAGCTGGTGGCCCGTCTGCCCGAGGACGGCAATGAGCACTTGTTCCGCTTCCTTTCTACCGCGACGCAGCAGGCGGCAGCCACGCGCATGGACAAGGGCGTCAACCTGCGCCCGCCCGTCGGCAATCTGCACCGGCTTGTCGGCGGAGATTCCGCTGACTATGTGGGGGTGATTGTGGAGAGCAACATGCTCGGCTCCAATCCGTTCGAGCTGGTCGCGCTCGCCGCCCTCCGCGCTACGCGGGACAACCCGGAGAACTTCGGCGTGATCGACGACTGGGACAAATTCCACGCTGAACAAGCAGACAAGCGGCGCAGGTTGGACGAGCTGTACGCGCAGATCGCCGAAGCATGGAAGGACGCGCCCATCGAGTTCGAGGACGTGCGCGCGGACGGGTACGCGAAGATCGTGCTGGCGGTCGCGGGCGTCACGATCCCGCTGGGCGACCCGAACACGCTGGGTGAGCGGCTTTGTGTTCAGTTGGCGTAATAACTTTTCCCATGGCGCAACTCGGCGGGTGCGCCTTAAACAACTGCCGAGAGCCAGCAGCCGGTTCTTCAACGGCGTGGCTGGATCGCAGGGCGCGCGGTTACTCCTCCGCGCACGGGTCGCCTGCCCACGACGGGGTTTCATTTCCCCGGTGCCTGGGCGGCCCACCTTCAAGCAGGCCAGGTTATTGATGGTTGCAGGTCCGGACGACAAAAGAAGTTCAAATCGGCCATGCATGGCCGATTTGGGATCGTAGAAATCGAGGCGGCAGGGCGCGAAGTCAAGCGCGGAGCGACCTGCTCGACGCAGCGCCCCGCAGGCGCTACTTTGACCGCGCGATTTTTCAACGATTTTTTAGATTGAACAAGCCGCAGGAATTCCTAGAAAAACTCCTGCAACTCATTGTTTTTATTGGCCGAAGACGAATCGAATATCAAGCCACAGGCCAATAACCGCGCGGTTTTTTGACGCGCCATATGGCTGGGTACCATCACATATACCATCAAAATCGGGATAGGGGCGGCCAGACAATCCTGACCGGTCCCCTCCCACACTACCCGGCATGCGGGTCCGCACCGGGCGGTTCGAGAAGTTGAGGTTATGAGAGGCGTGGCACGCCGAGCCGTTCGAAGTATGCGTTGTTCAGCACACGATGTATTTCCGATCGGCTGGTGCGCCACCAGCGCCGGCCGTGGCCGGCGATCTTCGCAGCCAGATCCTGGTTCGCACCGAGGGCGCACAGTTCCCGGAACATCGTGGAGCCACGCCGCCACTGCTTCAATTGCAGTGCGCGTAGCCTTCGGCGCAGCCACGCATCCAGCGCACGAAACACCCGGGGTGTCTGCGCCAGTTGGAAGTAAGCCCTCCAGCCTGGAATGTACTTGCGTAGCTGCTCCACCACTTGCTCCATACTATTGCCACCGGTGCGACGCGTGATCTGCCGTACCTTCTCCTTGAACGAATCCAACGCTTTGGTCGCCACCGACCGCTTGACCTCGTCCTGGTACCGCCAAAGGCTGTAACCCAGGAACTTGCGCCCAAATACGGGCGCAACGGCGGTCTTGGCCTCGTTTACCTTCAGATGCAGCCGGTCGTAGAGCTGCCGCAAGCCCTCCAGCACGCGCTCGCCCGCCTGCTGACTGCGCACATACACATTGCAGTCGTCGGCATAGCGCACGAACCGATGTCCGCGCATCGTAAGTTCCCGGTCTACTACGTCCAGCAGGACGTTGGCCAGTAACGGTGACAGGGGCCCGCCTTGCGGCGTGCCCTCGTGACGGGCCATCACCACGCCGCCGTCCATGATGCCTGCGTTGAGGTATCTTCGAATCAGCCGTATCACAGCATCATCGTCAATCCGCTTTCGCAGACGGTCTATCAGAACGTCGTGGTTGACCCGATCAAAGAACTTCTCCAAGTCCACGTCCACGACCACCCGCCATCCGTCCTGCACGTACCGCTGTGCTTGCAGCACGGCAGTATGCGCCCGACGGCCTGGCCGGAAGCCATAGCTGAATTCGGAGAACGTGGGATCGATTAAAGGTTGCAGTACTTGCAACAAGGCCTGCTGGATCAGCCGGTCCGTCACGGACGGGATGCCCAGTTCCCGCATACCGCCCCCAGGCTTGGGTATCTGCACCCGGCGAACCGGTTGGGGCGTGTACCGCCCGTTCAGCAGATCATCCCGTATCTGGGGCCAGCGGGTCTTGAGTACCGATTCCGTGTCTTTGATCGACAGGCCATCCGGCCCTGCGCTAC
>JAJYXA010000484.1 GCA_021791235.1 Pseudomonadota bacterium | reverse complement strand
TCAGCGAACGTTCGCTGCTCTGGAAGTTGGACAGCATGCGCAGCTCTTCCACAGCGCGCGGTGTCAGGTTCTGCGCTTCGTCCACCACCAGCAGCGCACGCTTGCCCTGGCGCGCGGCGGCCGTCAGGAAGTCCTCCAGGTTTTTCAGCAGCGCCGACTTGGTCAGGCCTTCATGTTCCAGCCCGAACGAGGCGGCCACACTGCGCAAGGTGTCCTCCGCATCCAGCTGGGTCGACACCAGTTGCGCCGCGACGACATTGTGGGCCTCGAGCTGGCGAAACAGGTTGCGCACCAGCGTGGTTTTGCCGGCGCCGACTTCGCCGGTGATGACGATGAAGCCCTCGCCCAGCGACAGGCCGTAATCCAGATAGGCCATCGCCCGCTTGTGTCCCTTGGAGCCGAAGAAAAAACGCGGGTCGGGATTGAGCTGGAACGGCTTGGCGCTAAAGCGGTAATAGTCTTCGTACATGGACAATCCGTTATCTGAGTGGTGGCACGGCGCGCACTAAAGGCTTAGCAACGGCTGTGCCATTCCGGGAGCCCGGTCAGAAGCGCATGTTGACCGAGGCCATGAGGCTGTCTTCGTCGTAGTCGGCATTCGCCACGTTCGAAGTTCGTTGGGTACGGCGGAAAGTCAACGCGCCGTTAAGCTTATCGGTAAAGCGGCGGTTGAGGCCGAGACTGAGGCTCAGGAGATCATCCTGTCGCGCGACGCCGTTCGTTAACGAACTATCCAGGCTGGTACGGGTAAGCGACAAAATGCTGTTGGCCGTCACTGTTTCGGACAGGCGATAACTGACAGAACCCGTAATTGCCTGAATATGATCCTGCGCATTCCCAAGCGCCTGATAGAGACGTTTGGTGTCTTGCGCCGAAAGACCGAATCCCAGCTTGCCAATGTCCCAGGACACACCCGCATTGAAATTCTTGATGACAAAAATCCCGTTGGTGGTTGCTATATTCAGCAAGCCGGCGGCAATCAGGTCAGCCGTCGAAACACCGTAATTGCTGTAATAAAGTGCGAGGTCACCCGCCGTAATCGGTCCCACGCACCCCCCTGGATCGCTCTGGGCCTCAATGAGCGTAGAACCATTATTGCAAACCCAGAAAATGCGGCTGCTCTGTTCCAGGAACTGCTGCGAAATGTCGCTGACATTCTCGGAATAACCCACCCGCCAGCGCGTGAGCCGGGTGCGGTGGCTGCCGGACAGGCTGAACGTACGACCGAAATAACGCTCACCGGCCGAGGCTTCGAGGCTCGTGCGGCGCGTGGGCGACCAGCCGAATCCGGCGCTATAGAAAGCGCCACTCGTTCCCGTGCTGCTGAAATAGTCGTTCCAGTCCTGGCCGAACGTGCCGAACACCCGGAACTGGCGGGTCAATGCATAACCGGCGGTTGCACTGGCGCTTTCGAAGGTGACATCGGTATTGTCGGCGGAATTGACCGCGTTGCGGTTTTGTATCTTGCGGAGGGAATAATTGAGCCCCCAACTGAGATCGGTGAAGCGGGTGCCGCTGTTCAGGCTGGCGGCAATCGCATTCGAATTGGCATTGGGCGCGACATTATTCTGGAAAATCGCCCCGCTGGCGGTGTAGCGCACCTGCGCGAAGGCGAAGGTGCCGAAACGCTGCTGAATGTAGGGGCTGATCGAATAGATGCCGACCGTGGTCCGGTTGCTGTTGTTGACGGTGGCATCGGCAGGCGATCCCAGGAGCGAGATCAGCCGCTGCGAGATGTTGGCGTTGCCGTCGATGAACAGGAAATCCTTGACCAGTTCGGCCTTCCCCACCGCGTTGAGGTTGTGATAGAGGTCGTTGTTCTGATCGTTCCCGATACGCTCCACACCAGTAAGTCCATATTGCAGGCTGGCCTGCACCCGGCGCGAGCCTTCGGAGCGCAATGTGAAGCCAGGGGTCTCGGTGAGGATCAAGGCATTCTGGGGATTGTTCGAACTCTGCCTGGCGTTGTCGGTGTAGGTAGCCGACGCATTCAGGTAGGGCGCGAAGCGCCAGTCGATGGCATGCGCGGCCGGGGCGAAGGCCATCGCCATGAAAACAGAGAAAGCGCCTGCAAAAGGAATGTGTCTGTGCGCCACCGCCCAGGCGCAGCAGCGTCGGGACTTATTTGCCGTAACTGCCATAGTAGCCATAGTAGTAGTCTGCGCCCGGAGTCGGCGTGGTTTTATTCAGCAGCATGCCGACGACCTCGCAGGACTGGATGTGGCTCAAGGCCTCGCGCACCGCCTCCTGCGAGGTTTTCTCGGCTTCCACCACCATGACGATCTGCCCCATGTGAGTCGCCAGCACGCTCGCTTCGCTCGTTGCCAGCAGCGGCGGCGAATCGAACAGGATGATACGGTCGGGATATCGGTTGCCGATATCCTCGACCAGACGGGTCATGGCGGCGCTTGCCAGCAACTCGGTCGCGCGCTTGTAGGTACGTCCCGCGGGCAGCACGGTCAGCTTGGCGATGTCGGTCTTGATCAGCACATCGGACAATTTGAGATCCTTGTCCTGCAGCACGTCAAGCAAGCCCTTGTCGGCGTGGATACCCAGGTATTCTGGCACGCGCGGCTTGGCGACGTCGGCGTCGATCAGCAGCACGGTGCGATCCATTTCCATCGCCATTGAAATCGCCAGGTTGATGGCAACGAAACTCTTGCCTTCGCCCGGCAGCGAGCTGGTGACCATGATGAGATTGCCGTTCTTGACCCGCGCGGTGCCCTGGCCGAAGGCGTTGGCGATGAGCGGCCGCTTGATGATGCGGAACTCTTCGGCGATCTGGCTTTTTTCCGCATCCGGCGAGACAACGCCCATGCGATGCAAGCGCGCCAGATTGATCGACTGCACCTGACTCCCGCCTTCCATCGCGAGGGTATCAGGCGAACTGAATATCGGGTCGACCGGGGTGGCGACGAACGGCGCTGCAAGACTGCTGCGCTGCTTGTTGAGCGCATTTTCGATCAGACTGGCGTCGTGGCCGGGATCGCCGGGGCCAACCTGAGGGGCGGGATGAGGCGCTCCCGTGCCAATCTTGCCCGCTGCTTTTTCAATAATGCTCATGGATTCTCCTAGCCAGCGCGCGACACAAGCAGTTGCAGAACCATTACGGCGCCATAGGCAGCAATCAGGCTCCCCAGTGCGGCCAGATACGTCATCAATCCCTTGCGCCTGCGGCGCAGGCTTTCATCGGTTTCCACCCGCGATACCGCCCCCAGCAGCGGCAGGCCGGTCAGCTCACGCAGGGCACGGCGATCAGTCACCGTGCGGCGCAGTTGGCTCATAAGGAAGGCCACCGCGATACCCGCACCCAGTCCGCCCAGCGTCACCAGCGACAGCAGCATCAGACGGTTCGGCCACGCCGGCTGGCTCGGCACGAAGGGCGGATCGATCACGCGGAAGTCGACCGTGTCGGTCTTGCTCTCGACATCGCCCGACATGGTGACGGACTCGCGACGCTTCAGCAGATCATCGTAGTTTTGCTTGTAGATGTCATAGTTGCGCGTCAACTGAGTGTATTCCTGCTCCACCTGCGGAATCATGTTGGACGCGTTGCGCAGCTCGGCATACCGGCGCTGATACTCCGCCACCCGCGCCCGCAGGGAGGACACGGTGGCATCCGCTTCCGCGATGGAGATGGTGAGTTGCTGATAGACGGGGTTCTGGGCCTTGTTGGTGTCCGAGGGGTCGGCCTTGCGCTTTGTCAGTTCGGCTTTCTTCTCCGCCTCCAGCTTTTCGATCAGACGCTTGGTCGACTGGACATCCGGGTGCAGGTCGGTGTACTGGAGCCGCAACTGATCCAGCTGCTTTTGCAGCGCCTGGATGCGACCATCGATCTCGCTGGTGTCCGCTCCGGCCACCGCGGACGCCGCAATCTCGGGCTCTTCGTCCGCCAGCTGCCGCTTGAGCTGATCGCGGCGGTTGACCGCTTCCTGCTGGTCCAGTTGCGCCTGGCGCAACTGGCCACTCACCTCGGCCAGCTTCGTATAGTAGTCGCCACCTTGCCCCGGCATCATGCCGATATGCTTCTGCTTGAATTCCTTGAGCGCGTTCTCGGCGTCGTTCAGTTTTTGCAGATAGTCTTGCAACTGCCCCTCGATGAAGCGCGCCGAACTGGATATGTCCTGGCGCGTCTTGCCGAGGCTGGTTTCCACGAAAATGGTCAGCAATGACTGCACCACCTTCTTGGCGAGATCGGCGTTGGCGTCCTGATAGCTAATGGTGTAGAGATTTTCCCTGCCGGCATCCGCGATGGTGATTTTTTCCGCCAGATTCGTGAGCATTTTCTCGGTCTGCTCGGGCGTTTTCGCCTTCACATCCATATCGGTCATGCGCGCGACCTTTTCCAGCGTAGGCCGGCTCACCAACTGACGCGTCATCAGCTTGATCTGCTGCT
>JAJYXA010000408.1 GCA_021791235.1 Pseudomonadota bacterium | reverse complement strand
AGCTTCACCCGCTCGCTGAACAGCACCCCGGACAGGCCGCCGCTGACCACGCCGTCGCTGATCTGCGCGGTCTCGCCGCGCGAACTCGACAATCCGCCGACGACAAACCCGCTCGTCACGTACGCTGAGAGTCCCTCGATCAGTTCCTGGATGCGGTTGTTCGCCGGGTCGCCGTGCGCGATGGCGAAATACGCCGCCGCGGGCTGCGCCTCGACGTCCTGCGGCGAACGCAGCACCGGCAGCATGCTGAAATCGACCGGGTCGAATTCGCCCAGCATCACGGCCATCGCCGGCGCTTCCAGATATTCCACGCCGGTGGCGCACACCCCCACCCCCACGCTGCCGGTCCAGTGCGCCACGCCGGTCGCGCTTTTGAAAAACGCCAGGACCGCATCGAGCTCGCCGGCGAAAGCGTCCGACACGTACAGAAAACCCAGCGTCGCCGCCGCCGGAATCGCGCCCAGCTGGTTCATGCAGGA
The DNA here is from genome assembly GCA_021791235.1 of Pseudomonadota bacterium. The sequence continues at coordinate 3,928 of JAJYXA010000408.1, read as the reverse complement.
CCGGGCCGCCCGGGTCCAGTCTGCGTTGGCGGCATGGGCAAACTTGAAGGGGGAACTCATCGGCTGGGCATCAAGCGATCAATCGCATCGGGCCGGACATCGGAGCGGCGGCCGCGGAGGCCGCAGCCGCGATCCGCCGCCCGGGCGAGTGTCGCCCGGCATCAGTATCCCGTTTGGGCGCTGTGCGGCAACTCGCCTTCGCCGAAGAAATTCCACAGCAGATGGGCCACCACTTCAGGCGCAATCACGGTGTGCTGGTTATGCGTCTCCTGCAGCGCCATCCGCAGTTTCTTGCGCAATTCGGGATCGCCGGTCAGGTCGAAAATGATGTCGACTTTCGCCCCCATCGTCACCACCTCCATCGCATCCTTGAATACCGGTACCTTGCTGTGAATGAACCCCAGCGCGACGGGCGACTCCAGATTGCGGTGAGCGACGGCCACGATCTCCACATTGACGTGCTCTTCCTGGATTTTCTCCAGAAAATGCTCCGCAAATTTTTCCCCCACCTCACCCAGCCCAAGCAAGGCAACTTTGACGACATGACTCATGGAACGGCTCCTCGTATCGGTTATGGTAAATAACAGCAAACAGCAGTATTGCTTATCGGCGCGTCCACCCCAATCCTTCAGTCCGGAGGAATTGCACGATGGCACGCGGGAAGCATACGTACCCCGGCTGCGCCTGTCGACAAGCGGTGTTCCATGTTCACCCCCGGCCGGCTACGCGATACTATCGGAGCCCCTGATTCATCCCTCCGTGCCATGCCCGATTCCGGTCCGCTCTATCCATCCCTCACTCCCTACGCCAGCGGCATGCTGGAAACGGCCGGCACCCACCGTATCTACTGGGAGACCTCCGGCAACCCGGACGGCATCCCGGTGCTGTTCGTGCACGGCGGCCCCGGCTCCGGCTCCTCGCCCAACCAGCGGCGCTTCTTCGATCCGGCGCGCTACCGCGTCGTGCTGTTCGACCAGCGCGGCAGCGGCCGCTCGACCCCGCACGGGGAACTCGCCGACAACACCACGCCGCACCTGATCGCCGACATGGAGGCGCTGCGGCGCGAACTCGGCATCGATTCCTGGCTGGTGTTCGGCGGCTCGTGGGGCTCGACCCTGGCGCTCGCCTACGCCGAAACCCATCCCGAACGTTGCCGCGGGCTGGTGCTGCGCGGAATCTTCCTCTGCCGGAAAAGCGAGATCGACTGGTTTCTCGATGGCATCCGCGCCTTCTTTCCCGAGGCGCAGCGGCAGCTGGCGGATTTCATCCCGGAAGACGAACGCCACGGCCTGCTCGAGGCCTATCACCACCGCCTGGTCGATCCCGACCCGGCGGTGCACCAGCCCGCCGCCTATCGGTGGGCCACCTTCGAAGCGTCGTGCTCGACCCTGCTGCCCAGCCCCGAGCTGGTTGCCGCATTCGGCAGCGAACGGACCGCGCTGTCGCTGTCGCGCATCGAAACGCACTATTTCGTCAACCGCATCTTCCTGCCCGACAACAGCCTGCTCGCCAATGTCGGCCGCATCCGCGCCATTCCGGCGGTCATCGTGCAGGGCCGCTACGACGCGGTCTGCCCGATCGTGACCGCCGACGAGTTGGCGCGCGCCTGGCCCGAGGCGCGCTACGTCATCGTGCCCGATGCCGGTCATTCGGCGTTCGAGCCGGGCATCGCACGCGAACTGGTCGCCGCCTGCGACCGCTTCGCCCGCAACGGAACATTCGACTGATGGCACTCTCGCCCTATGTATTCGACGCCAGCGCCGGGAATTTCAACCGCCTGGTGCTGGAAAACTCGCACAAGGGTCCGGTGCTGGTGCATTTCTGGACCCCCAAGGCCGGCCCCTGCTTCATCCTGATGCCGCGCCTGGTCAAGCTGGCCGGCGAATACGGCGGCAAGTTCCTGCTCGTCATGCTGAACGCCGACGAACTGCCCGAACTGGCGCGACGCTTCGGCGTGAATTCGGTGCCGACGGTGAAGTTTTTCTGGCGCGGCGAGGTCGCCCACACCATCCACGGCGCCGATCCCGACGGCAGTTTCCGCGAGGCGCTCGACCGCTTCATCGCCGGCGACGCCAACCGCGCCCACGCGCTGGGCGTGGCGGCGTGGCAGGCGGGCAAGGTCCGGCAGGCGCGCATGCTGCTCGCCAATGCGGCGATGGCCGAACCCGACAACCTCGCGATTCCGCGCGATCTCGCCAAGCTGCTGTGGGCCGGGGGCGAGAGCGAACAGGCGCTGAAACTGCTGGACAGCCTGCCACCCGAGGCGCGCAGCGACGCCATGATCGCACCCCTTTACGCCCACCTGAATCTGGCGGAAACCGCGCGCCTGGCCCTGCCGCTGGACGATCTGGACGCCCGCATCATGCGCGACCCGGGCGACCTCGACGCCCGCTACCAGCGCGCCGCCGTGCTGCTGGCGGCGGACGATTTTGCCGGCGCGATGGACGAACTGCTTTTCATCGTCCGCACTGACCGCCATTTCCGCGACGACATCGCCCGCACCAGCCTGCTGGCGCTGTTCGATCTGCTGGGCGGCGCGCATCCGCTGGCGCGGCAGTACCGTCAGGCCTTGTCCGAATCGCTGCATTGAGCTTCGATCACCCGGCCTTTACGCCCTACCGGGCATTGATCGACGCGCTGGATCTGGCGCGCGCAAGGCCTTCGCTGGACGCGCTCAACGCGCTGGCCGCCGCGCGCGGCACGACGCAGGCACGCGGACTGCCGCTGCGCTTTTTCGCCCCCGACGGCCGCCTCTCGGCACGCGACTATGAAATCCATATCCTGCACAGCGGCCAGGTGCCGACCCGCGCCGACACCTGGCACGACGTGCTGAATGCACTGGTGTGGCTGCGCTTTCCGCGCTTCAAGGCGGCGCTGAACGCGGCCCACGGCGAGGCCATCGCGCTTGAAACCGACGCTCGGCGCGGCCGCCGGCGCGACGCGCTGACGGTGCTGGACGAGTCGGGCGTGTGGGTGATCAGCCGCGACCCGGCCCTGCCCGACCTGCTGGTCGAACGCGCCTGGCAACGGCTGTTGTGGGACGCACGTGCGAGCGTGGAAAGTGAAATGCACTTCGTGGTGGTCGGCCATGCGCTGCTGGAAAAAGCGCTGGCGCCCTACCCGTCGATGACCGGCAAATGCCTGGTGCTGATTTCGGAGTCGCTCGACGCCGACACGGCAGAGACCGCTGCGGTCACGGCGCTCGATACGATCGACACCCCGCGCCAGCTTGCCCCCCTGCCGGTGCAGGGCGTCCCGGGCTGGGATGCGGCCAACGCAGACGCCGCATATTACGCCAACCCGGAGATTTTCCGTTCCGCCCGCTCCGCGCTTTCATGAACGCCCGCACAGCTGTCTGAACAGACTGTCCTCGCGCGGCAGCAGCTGCCATACCGCCTGTTGCAGGCGCGTGGCCTGGTGGTCGATCAGCGCATCCTCATCGGAAAAAACCGCGCGCGACAGCGTGGCAATGCGCCGCGCGCGGCAATCGACCACGCGCCTGGACAAGACTTCGCGCACCGGGCGCAGGCTGTTGGGATGGATCCGCCCATCGCGCACGACGCGCCGCTCGCGAAAGCGGACCTGTCCGGCGCTGCGTTCAAGGCTTGAGAGATCGATAGCGACCACTTCAGCAGGCGTTTCCCTCATCACCCGCCATGGTTCGTTCGCCCAAACCGGGAAGGCCGCCAGACAGGCGACCAGGCCGAGCAGCGCTCGCATCAACTCGCCATGGCCGGCAACTCGCCCCCTGCCACCCAGGCCTGCGCCAGCTCCAGATCGTCGAACAGCCGGATATCCGCCGACATGAACAGGCGGTTCACCCACATGCTCCATGCCACCCACTGGTCGCCGGTGAGGATCGCGATGCGGCCGAAATCGTTCTTGTGCTCGCGCGAGAATTTCAGCTCCTCCCACGCCACGTCGACGC
>JAJYXA010000357.1 GCA_021791235.1 Pseudomonadota bacterium | reverse complement strand
GTGCGAATGACGCTACCGTAACGCCATGGAAGAACGTTTTTATCGAGAGCAGGAAATCGCGCGGCTGCCTGACTTTCTTCCCGCCGCGACCTACAACCTTGCGCACACCCTGCTGGCGCGTGCCGGGACATGTCTGTTCGTGCCGATCCGCAGCTTGCAGTACATGGCGGTGCTGGATGCGGAGGAGTTCATCTTCGTCGACAGCCAGAACAAGGCCTGGGTCGAACTGGCCTGGCAGCACTTCCGCCCCCAGGCGCGCGCATCGCTGGACGAACGCGTGCCGTTCGAGGTGGTGCATTACCTTCCGCAGGCGGCCGAAACCATGAAGCGCCTTCCGGGAGCGTTCCATCAGGCGCTGCTGCTGCTCGCCGAGCGTCAAAAACCGGATGCGCCCGCCACCGTCATCGCGCTGCACCCCGGCTCCGGAACGAAACCGGACGACGCGTCCCGCTGACGCGGCTGCCGAGGTCCCCGCATCACTCCTTGAGTTTCGAAATCCCCAGCGCGCGCAGGGTCAGATTTTCATAGAAGGGCCCGACATTGCCCTTCTTGATCTTGCGCAGGAAATATTTCTCGAAGGCGATCTTGGCCAGGTGCACCCATTTCCCCTCGGAGAACCAGTTCACGTTGCGCGGTGGAATCTGCGGCAGCGCGACGAAGGCGATGCCGGTATCGCCGAAGTCGGCCAGGCAGACCGCGTTCCAGGTGGCTTTCTCGGCAGGCTCCTTGCCGTCCAGCAGTGAGCGGATGTTGTGTGCGGTGGCGGTGACCATGGACTCGATCATGTAGCCGGTCTTGGGCGTGCCGGTCGGCACCGGCGTGGCTTCGACCGGCGGGATGGCGACGCATACGCCGACCGAGAAAATGTTCTTGAAGGTGGGGTTGCGCTGATACGGATCGATCAGGATGAAACCGCGCGGGTTGGTCAGTCCTTCGATGCCGAACACCGCGTCCACGCCCTTGAAGGCGGGCAGCATCATCGAATACTTGAACGGCAGTTCGTGCTGCTTCTTCTCGCTGCCGTCCTCGTTCACCTCGGTGACGAACATCTTGCCCGCCTCGATCCTGGTGACCTTGGCATTGCAGATCCACTTGACGTGCTTGTCGCGGAAGGCCGACTCGATCATGCCCTTGGAGTCGCCCACGCCGCCGAGGCCGAGATGGCCGATATAGGGTTCCGCGGTGACGAAGGTCATCGGCACCTTGTCGCGCAGCTTGCGGCGGCGCAGGTCGGTTTCCATGATCATGGCGAACTCGTAGGCGGGCCCGTAGCACGAGGCGCCCTGCACCGCACCGACGACGATGGGGCCGGGATCCTTGACGAATTTCTGCCAGCTGTCGTTGGAGGTCACCGCGTGGTCGACGGTGCAGACCGACTGCGTATGGCCCTTGGGCCCCAGACCTTCGACCTCGTCGAAGGCCAGCTTGGGGCCGGTGGCGATGACCAGATAGTCGTAGTCGATGCTGCGGCCGTCTTCCAGTTCGATGCGGTTTTCGCCGGGGTGCACGCGCTTCGCCGCGACCGGGATGAAATCGATGTTCTTTTTCCTGAGGATGGGATCGATCGGCAGCTCGATATCCCCGCGCGTGCGCCAGTTCACCGCCACCCACGGATTGGACGGCACGAAATGGAAATTCGGCACATTCGAAATGACCGTGACACGGTCTTCCGCCCGTGCATTTTCCCGCATCTCGAACGCCATGGGCATGCCGCCGATTCCTGCGCCTAAAATCACGATGTGCGCCATTTTGAAGTCTCCTCGGGGTTGTGGTTAGGGGTACTGACTTCTTTTTTATACGCCAACCGTACCAGTTCGCAAATGAATACCTTCATCGGCCACATAAGCAGCTTGCCGCGATCGGGCCGCGTCCAGGGATGACGGGGCTTGCAGCGCCACCCGGGGCCCGGATCGCCCTGCCGAATCGGCACAGGCTTCCGCAACGCAAACCCCATGCGCGGCCCGCGCCCGCTGTGTCATGCCCGGCGAATGCTTTAAAATATCGCCACTATGCAAAAAACACTTTCCAAATCCTCACTGGTCTGTCCCCTCTGGGTCTACAAGTTGCTTCCCTTCATGCGCTGGTGGCCGTCGGTCAACGGCAGCACCGCCCGCGACGACGCGATGGCCGGGCTGACCGGCGCCCTCATCGTGCTGCCCCAGGGGGTGGCGTTCGCCACCATCGCCGGATTACCGCCGGAATACGGCCTGTACGCCGCGATGATGCCGGCCATCATCGGTGCGCTGTTCGGCTCGTCGTGGCACCTGGTGTCCGGGCCCACCACCGCGATTTCCATCGCCGTGTTTGCGTCGGTGAGCCCGTTTGCCCATCCCGGCTCGCCCGAGTTCATCAGCCTGGTGCTGACCCTGACCTTCATGACCGGGGTGTTCCAGCTCATCCTTGGCCTGGCGCGCATGGGCGTGCTGGTCAACTTCATATCCCATACGGTCGTGATCGGCTTTACCGCGGGCGCGGCCATGCTCATCGCGGGCAGCCAGATCAAGAACTTCTTTGGTCTGGACATCCCGCGCGGCACACCCTTCTTCGAAATCCTGTCCCTGTTCGTCCACAAGATCGGTGAAATCGATCCCTACGTCACGTCGGTGTCCGTCCTCACACTGGCCTCGGGCATCCTGGTCAAGCGCTTCTTTCCCCGATTTCCCTACATGATTGCCGCCATGCTGGTGGGCAGTTTCGCGGCGCTGGCCCTGAACGCGAAGTACGGCGTCGACGTCACCCACATCAAGACGGTGGGCGCGCTGCCGGCCGGCCTGCCGCCGCTGTCGGCGCCCGACTTTTCCTTTGCCGCGTTGAACCAGATGCTGTTCCCGGCGCTCATCATCACGATGCTGGCACTGACCGAAGCGGTCTCCATCTCGCGCGCCATCGCCACCAAATCCGGCCAGCACATCGACGGCAACCAGGAATTCGTAGGCCAGGGCCTGTCCAACGTGGTCGGCAGCTTCTTCTCCAGCTACGCCTCCAGCGGATCGTTCAACCGCAGCGGCGTCAACTACGCGGCCGGCGCGCGCACCCCGCTCGCCGCCGTGTTCGCCTCCCTGTTCCTGGTGGTGATTCTGCTGCTGGTGGCCCCCCTGGCCGCCTACCTGCCCAACGCGGCGATGGCCGGGATCCTGTTCCTGGTCGCCTGGGGCCTGATCGACTTCCACCACATCAGCCTGCTGCCCAAAATCAGCCGGCAGGAAACCGTTGTCCTGTGGGTGACGCTCATCGGCACCCTGGTTGACCTGGAAAAGGGCATCTTCTTCGGTATCGCCCTGTCGCTGGTGTTCTACCTGTACCGCACCTCGCGCCCCGCGCTGGAACCCGTGTTGCCCGATCCCGACCCCGCAAGCTATCACTACACGCCCCTCGACGGCCGGCCGGAATGCCCGCAAATCAAAATGATGCGGATCAACGGCTCGATCTTCTTTGGTGCCGTCGCGCACCTGCAGCAGCAACTGCAGGAACTCGAGGAAACGGAGCCCGATCGCAAGCACCTGGTCGTGATGGCCAGCGGCATCAACTTCGTCGATCTTGCCGGGGCCGAGTTCCTGGCCGAGGCGGCGCGCCAGCGGCGGAAGATCGGCGGCAGCCTGTCTTTCTATCGCATGAAGGACAGCCTGGCGGACACGCTGAGAGGGGGCCATTTCATGGAGGAAATCGGCGAACAAAACCTGTTCCCCGCCAAAACCCGCGCCGCCGAGATCCTCTACCCGAAACTCGACAACGAGATTTGCCGGAATTGCCCCGTGCGCGCCTTCACCATCTGCCATCAACGCCTTCCCAACGGAGAAACACGCCAATCATGATCCGCAAAAACCCATCCGGGCATTTGCCCATCGTGCATGAAACCGCCTTCGTCGACCCCACCGCCATCCTGTGCGGCAGGATCATCGTCGAGGAAAACGTGTTCATCGGCCCCTATGCCGTGATCCGCGCCGACGAAGTGGATGCGAATGGCGACATGGAGCCCATCGTCATCGGCGCCAACTCCAACATCCAGGACGGCGTGGTCATCCATTGCAAGGCCGGCGGCGGCGTCACCATCGGACGCAGTTCCTCCATCGCCCACCGCTCGATCGTGCACGGCCCCTGTACCGTGGGCGACAACGTATTCATCGGCTTCAACTCGGTGCTGTTCAATTGCATCGTGGGCGAAGGCTCGGTCGTCCGCCACAACTCGGTGGTGGAAGGCTGCACCGTGCCGCCGGGCTTCTATATCCCGTCCACCGCGAACATCCACTCCGATGCCGACCTGGCGACGATCGAACGCGTCTCGCCGCAGGCCGCCGACTTCTCCGAAAGCGTGGCCCAGGCCAACCATGAACTGGTCAAGGGCTACAAGCGCATCCGCAACGAGTTCTGATCACACGGCCCCAGCAGGCCGGCCTACCTCATTTCACTT
>JAJYXA010000174.1 GCA_021791235.1 Pseudomonadota bacterium | reverse complement strand
CGTAAATCCCTCCAGCTCGGGCGGCAGCGCGTCGTCGCTGAAGCTCAGCGCCTGTGACACCTGCGCCTCCCAGCGCGCCTCGTTCCACAGCTCGACCTTGCTGCCCTGTCCCACCAGCACGACGTTTTTATCCAGCTCGGCAAACTTGCGCAGCATGGGCGGCAGCAGCACGCGACCGGCGCTGTCCATATCCATGTCGTGCGCATAGCCGACGAGCAATTGCTTGAGGCTGCGGGTACGCGGATTGAAATCGGAGAGGCCGTTGAGCTTCTTCTCGATCGGCTCCCATTCGGGCAGGGGATAGAGCAGCAGGCACTGGCTGGGGTCGGCGGTGATCACCACGCGACCGCCACCATTCACCAGGAGGGCATCGCGATAGCGCGCCGGCACCACGAGCCGGTTCTTGCTATCCAGACTGACTGTCGCGACCCCCCGAAACATGCTCCCCCCGTATTGAAATTGATTGTGATCGGATGGGCGCATTCTCCCACAACTTCCCACCAATCACCACTTACACCCACTATAGGGGATAGTTTTGGGGGGGTCAAGCTGGCAGACGCAAAAAAACCCCTACGCCTCAATGACTTAGGGGTGGTTTCGGGTTGTGGATAAGTTTCTGGAAAAACCGATGCTTAGCCGCTGTTTTTGCCCTATTTTTTAGGAAAAAAAGCTAAGTGTTTGAATTAAATGAAAAGTGGAAAAGCGGGTCGATAAGCCGGGTTCTGTCTTGGACAACCATTCCTCTAGGCCGGCCATTGCTGACCGGCTCCAGCCACCTACCCGCAGACTCAGCGAGCCGCTTCATCGCCTGCCTATTTGGTGTTGCTCCGGATGGAGGTTACCGCGTTTCACCGTAACTTAATACGCTCGTCTCTGTGGCCCTATTCCTCGCCTCGCGGCGTCCGGCCGTTAGCCGGCATCCTGCTCTGTGGAGCCCGGACTTTCCTCTCCCGTATCTACCCCCCGAAGGGCGCTTGCGCGGCAGCGGTTGCCTGACCTGCTTTTCCACTTCGAATTATAGAACTTTCGCTTGACTGCATCTGCAGATTTGCTAATCCAAGGTATCCGGGGCGGATTTAACCCCACCAGGAGAGCCATCATGAGAAGACGACTGTATTTCATGGTGCCGGACGTGGCGAGCGCCCGACAGATCCGCGACGAACTGCTGCTGGCCCGCATCGAGGACGGCCATATCCATGTCCTAGCCCGGGACGGCGTAGCGCTACCCGGCTTGCACGAAGCCTCGATCCTCCAGAAGACCGATTTTGTCCACGGTGCCGAAACGGGGCTGGCGGTCGGCGGTGGCATCGGCATCATTGCCGGCCTCGTGGCTGTGGTTTTCCCGCCTGTCGGGGTGGACCTGCAACTGGTCACCATCCTGCTCACCGCCTTGATCGGTGCAGCGTTCGGTGCCTGGGTCGCCAGCATGGTCGCCAGCGCCATTCCCAATTCACGGCTGAAAACCTTCGAGTCGGCGATCGCCGCCGGACGTATCCTGATGATGGTGGACGCCCCCTCCGGGCGTGTCGACGAAATCAAGAAGCTGATTGCCGCCTACCACCCCGAGGCGATGAATTCGGGAATCGAGCCCACCATTCCGGCATTTCCGTGACCCCTCCTCCCGCGCAGCGCAACACTGCGCGATACCTGGAAGCACCCGGCGGGCATAAACGCTGGCTATGAGCTTCCACCGCGGCAGACTCCCCCTGGTCTGCCGTTTTTCTGTCAGTCCACGCGCCAGCGGATCGTCTCGGCGGCTCGCAGCGGCACCAGCACCCCGCTTCCCAACCCGAGGCTGGCCGGGGCTGTCCAGTTTTCGCGGCGCAGCGTGATCCTGTCGGTATGGCGCGGCAGGCCATAGAAATCGGCGCCGTAGAAACTGGCGAAGGCTTCCAGCCTGTCGAGCGCGCCGGCGTCCTCGAACGCCTCGGCATACAGTTCAATCGCAGCGTGCGCCGAATAGATGCCGGCGCAGCCGCAGGCGGCTTCCTTGGCGCCTACCGCATGCGGCGCGGAATCGGTGCCGAGGAAGAACCTGGGATTGCCGGAAGTGGCCGCCGCAACCAGCGCCTGCCGATGTGCCTCGCGCTTCAGCACCGGCAGGCAGTAAAGGTGCGGGCGAATTCCGCCCTTGAACATGGCGTTGCGGTTGTATAGCAGGTGATGCACGGTGATCGTCGCGCCGACGTTGGTTGGCGCAGCTGCCACGAATTCGGCGGCCTGGCGCGTGGTGATGTGCTCCAGCACGATTTTCAGGCGGGGGAAGTCCTTCAGCAGCCGCACGAGATGGCGATCGATGAACACCGCCTCGCGGTCGAACACGTCGACGTCGGGATCGACCACTTCGCCGTGCAGCAGCAGCGGCATTCCCACTTCCTCCATCGCGGCAATCGCAGCGTAGGCCTTGGCAAGTTCGGTGACGCCAGAATCGGAATTGGTCGTCGCGCCGGCCGGGTAGTACTTCACCGCGTGGACGAAGCCGCTGGCGCGCGCGCGGCGGATCTCGTCGGGCTGCGTGTTGTCGGTGAGATAGAGCGTCATCAAGGGCTCGAAGGCGGTACCCCCTGCCGCCGCCAGCAGGCGGTCGCGGTAGGCCGCGGCGTCGGCCACGCTCACCACCGGAGGCTTCAGGTTGGGCATGGCGATGGCACGGCCGAACACACGCGCGGTGTCGGGCAGCACGCTCTGCATGGCGGCGCCGTCGCGGAAATGGATGTGCCAGTCGTCGGGGCGGGTGATCGTAAGGGTGTCGGTCATTCGAGGGAGCCTATTTCAGCAGGAATCATGCCCCGCGCCGGTTGCCTGCGGGATGCAGTGCAAAGCGCGGGGGGCGAAGTGGAGTCATTCTCCACGAGTCACCCGCAACACCGCAATGCACCCTGGAGGGCATGAACGCCCGCAGGCAACCGGCCCTTCGGGTTGAGACCAGGATCGGCGTCTGCGGCGTTGCAGCGCTTGGCAATGGATGGCCATTGCCTGCGCACTGCGCCTTGCATCCATCCGATCCTGGTCTCAACGCGGGGTACGATTCCTGCTGAAACAGGCTCCTAGCTCTGCGGCTTCAATGCCAGCGACATTTTATAGAGTTCGGCCTTGCTGCGTCCGGTGATCTGCGACGCCAGCTTGGCGGCGAGCGTCGGCGGCAACGCGCCCTGCAGGATGTCGAGCACGCGCATCGCGTCCGCATCGATCGCCACTTCGGTCGCAGGAGGATGCACGATGACGACGAATTCGCCGCGCACGTTGTTGGCATCGGCGGCAAGCCAGGCCGGCGCCTCGCTTAAAGGCAGCGTGACGATGGTCTCGAACTTCTTGGTGAGTTCACGCGCCAGCGTCACCCGGCGCGCGCTGTCGAACACCGCCGCCATGTCGGCGAGCGTCTCCTCGATGCGGTGCGGTGCCTCGTAGAACACCAGCGCCACGGGAAGCGCAGCGAGCGACTGCAGCTGGGCGCGGCGCGCACCCGACTTGGGCGGCAGGAAACCATGGAACAGCCACGTCCCCGATTCCACCCCGGCCGCCGACAGCGCCGCGGTCACTGCCGAGACGCCGGGAACCGGAACGACTTTCAGCCCCGCTGCGCGCACCGCCGCCACCAGCCGCGCGCCGGGGTCGGACACCGCCGGGGTGCCGGCATCGGACACGTAGGCCACCGCATCGCCCGCGACGATCCGCGCAATCACCCCTTCGGCGGCTTCGCGCTCGTTGTGCTCGCGGATCGAAACCAGCGGCTTGGAGATATTGAAATGCGCCAGCAGCTGGCCGGACACGCGGGTATCTTCCGCTGCCACGCGATCGACGCGCTGCAGGATGTCGAGTGCGCGCAGGGTGATGTCGCCGAGGTTGCCGATCGGCGTGGCGACGACATAGAGCGCGGGAAACAGGGGGGTATGATGCGGACTTTCACTCATCCCGGCATTGTCGCAGATGTTGAAATCCCTGCTCGGGCAATCCGCCGAATCGCGCGCCGAAGCCCTCCTGCGCGCGCACGGCCTGAAGCTGGTGGCGCGCAACTGGCGCTGTCGCTTCGGCGAGATCGACCTCGTCATGCAGGACGGCGCGACGCTGGTTTTCATCGAAGTCCGGCTGCGCAGCCGTAGCGATTTCGGCGGTGCCGCAGCCAGCGTCACGCCAGCCAAACAGAAGAAGCTGCTCGCCACCGCGCGCCAGTACCTGGCCACGCTGAAAACGCTGCCGCCGTGCCGCTTCGACGTGGTTGCGCTGTCCGGCGACGCCGCGCCGGAGTGGATCAGGAACGCGTTTGACGATATGGGATAATAAAACTCGAATGTTTCATAAATTGCTCGCGCCCTCGCTGGTCTTTTGTTCCGCATGGAAACCTTGCTCGGTCGGGCGTATGAATAACTACGCCGCTCCTTCACAAAATTCCCCTGCAAAACAAAATCCTGC
>JAJYXA010000065.1 GCA_021791235.1 Pseudomonadota bacterium | reverse complement strand
CCACCGGCTCGTAACCTTCGTCGATGGCCGCAGCCGTGATGTGGGTCGGCGCGAGGAGGATGGCATAGCGGCCCGAGTCGAGGTGGTTTGCCATGTTATTGAAGCTCTGGCTGATTTCCACCCGGACCTGGGAACCGCTTTCCTTGGCGATATACGCGGCCAGGGGTTTGTACATTCTCTTGAGTTCGGACTGGTAATCCTTGCTGGCACTGCCGGCAAAGATCCCGATCTCGTATTTGGCGGCGTAGGACAGCGCAGGCAGGCAGCACACGGCGCCCAGGCTCAGCATGCATAACCAGCGGGAAGGGGTGGGGATCATTCAGGTCTCCTTGGTGATAGAAGCGAAGGGAATATCGATCAGGCGCATCCGGATTTCCTGCGGCCAGCTTCCAGTGAGTACGGATTTAACTCACACGCCACTACGCCCTTGCTTCTTTTCGGAACCTGAGACGAAAACTTGAGAGGGGTATTTGAGTCGCGGCGCGCCCCCGGAGTCCTTGCCGCCCACGCACCGATACGAGATTCCTTTCAGTCCTGCTCAGCGATGCACTCGCCCCGCCGCCGGCTGCAGATCCGCACTCACCGCCTCGCGCCCATCGAACACGAAACAGTCGCCGCGGTAATGCGCGCCGCCGACCTCTTCAAAATATTTGAGGATGCCGCCCTCGAGCTGGTACACCCGCTCGATGCCGATTTCCTTCATGTGAATGGCGGCCTTTTCGCAGCGGATGCCGCCGGTGCAGAAGGACACCACGGTCTTGCCGGCATAGTCGGCCAGGTGTGCAGCCAGTCGCGGCGGGAATTCGCTGAAGATGCCGATGTCGTAGTCGACTGCGTTCTCGAAGGTGCCGGCTGCGACTTCATAGTCGTTGCGGGTGTCGAGCATCACCACCGGGCGGCCTTCGTCGTCCACCCCGCGATCCAGCCACTGCTTCAACAAGGCCGCCGGCACCGACGGCGCGCGACCTCCCTCCGGGCGGATCAGGGGGTGCTTCATGGTGATGATTTCCTTCTTCAGCCGCACCCGCATCCTCTTGAACGGCGGCTCGGCCGACAGGCTTTCCTTGGGCTGCAGGTCGGCGAAGCGCGGATCGGCGCGCAGATTGGCAACGATGGCATCGATCGCCGCGCGCGAGCCGGCCAGGAATACGTTGATTCCTTCGGGCGCCAGCAGGATGGTGCCCTTGAGGTCCAGTTCCAGACAGCGCGCAGTGAGATCGGCCTTCAAGGCCTCGCGATCGGTGAGGGTAACGAATTTGTAGCAGGAGATATTGACGACGGACACGGCTAAAACCCTTTCAGCAAGTCGGCATTATCCCGGAAACTGCGCTGCGGGATAACTACCTGCCGGTTCTGTCCGGACAGCGGTTTTGATACTCTTCGGCCATCCCCCTGCCCCTCCCCGCCCATGAACGAACAACTGAATACGCTGGAACACGCCCAGCAGACCGCGATCGACCTCGCCATCCAGTTCGGCCCCAAAGTTATTGTGGCGCTGCTGATCCTGGCGGCGGGCTATTACATCGGACGCTGGGTGGGCAGGCTCGCCGACTCGATGCTGGAAAAAATCGGGCTCGACGAAACCCTGCGCCTGTTGCTGGTGCGCATCGTGCGCATCCTGGTGCTGGGGCTGTTTCTCATCATGGCGCTGCAGAATCTGGGGGTGCAGCTGCTGCCGCTGATCGCCGGGCTGGGCGTGGCGGGCGCCGGCATCGCGCTGGCGATGCAGGGGGTGCTGGGCAATCTGGCGGCGGGGCTGACGATCATCTTCACCCGGCCCTTCAAGGTGGGCGAATACGTTGCCATCGTCGACGTGGAAGGCACGGTCGAGGAGATCAAACTGTTCAACACTGTGCTGGGCCATCCAGACCGCTCGCGCATCGTCATCCCCAACCGCAAGATCGTCGGCGAAATCCTGCACAACTTCGGCACCCTGCGCCAGCTCGACGTGGTCGTCAGCGTGGCCTACGACACCGACATCAAGCAGGCGCTGGCAGCGATCCACGAACTGCTCGCCGCGCATCCCAGGATCCTGCCGGAGCCTGAACCCTTCATCCGTGTGCTGGCGCTGGCCGATTCCAGCGTGCAGATCGCGATCCGCCCCTGGACGACAGTTGCCGATTTCTACGCCACATCGGGCGACGTCACCCAGGCGGTGCTGGAAATCTTCCGCGAACGCGGCATCCAGATTCCCTTCCCGCAGCGCGAAGTTCGCCTGCTCAGCGACGCATGAAGCCGATAACCAAAACCACCTTTACCGACCCGCTGGCCGAGGTGCTGCGCCCCGGCCAGTCGGTCGAGCTGCTGAAGGAACTGCACATCCTGACGCGCGACGGCAAGCTCAACCAGGACAGCCGCCGCAAGCTGAAGCAGGTGTATCACCTGTGCAACTTCATTGAGCCGCTGCTGAACGACGTGCTGGGCCGGCAGGACACGCTGACGCTGGCCGACCATGGCGCCGGCAAGTCGTATCTGGGGTTCATCCTGTACGACCTGTTCCTGAAAGAGCGTCCCGGCAGCCACATCTTCGGCATCGAAACACGCGACGAACTGGTGGAAAAATCGCGCGAACTGGCAGACCGGCTGGGCTTTGCGCGCATGTCGTTCCTCAATGCGACGGTGGCGGAATCGATCACCACCGAGTCCCTGCCCCCGCGCATCGACATCGTCACCGCGCTGCATGCCTGCAACACGGCCACCGACGACGCCATCCGCTTCGCGCTCGCCAAACAGGCCCGCCACATCGTGCTGGTGCCGTGCTGCCAGGCCGAGGTCGCGGCCGTCCTGCGCAAGCACAAGAACGAATCCTTCGGCAAAACCCCGCTGTCGGAAATCTGGCGTCACCCGATCCACACCCGCGAATTCGGCAGCCAGCTCACCAACGTACTGCGCTGCCTGCAACTGGAATCGCACGGCTACCAGGTCACCGTCACCGAACTGGTCGGCTGGGAGCACTCCCTGAAGAACGAACTCATCATCGCCACCCATGCCGGCGTGCCACGCCGCAACGCACGCGAGCGCCTGCAGCAGATTCTGCGGGAACTCAATCTGCAGGAGCTCGAAGGACGCTTTCTCGGCCCAACGTAATCCGGAAAAAGGCCTATGCTTTTATAGAGTGCTTGTTTTACCGGGGTTTCCGATGCGCCTGTCTGCCCTGTCCCTACGCTTCGCTGCGCCGGTCCTGTTCATCGCCGTCATTGCGGGCTGCGCCACGCCGCAGTACCAGACGACCGTGCGCCTGATTCCGCCGGCCGACACGCAGGGCCGCGCCTGCGTGAAGGACTGCGAAGCCAGGAAGACGGCATGCCAGGGCGATTGCCAGGCCCGCTACCAGGCCTGCGTGAAAGCGCTCGAGCCCCAGGTGGAAGCGCGCTATCTCGATGCGCTGAAAAAGTACGAACTCGAGCTGAAGCAGTATGCGGCGGAGTTGCGGCACTATGAGATACAAATGCAGTTCGACTGGATGAACCGCTATCCCTACCAGCCGTACTGGTGGGACCCGTGGCCGGGACCCTATTTCCCGCCGCCCTATCGTGAGCCGGTGATGCCGACGCGCGAAGGCGTGCGCGCGCAACTGGAAAAATCGAGCTGCCAGGCCGACTGCGGCTGCCTGCCCGCTTACGACAGCTGCTTCGTCGGCTGCGGCGGCCAGCGCATCACCGAAACGGTGTGCATCAAGAACTGCCCGCCCGCGAAATGAAGGTTATGCAGCCGCCTGAAGCGTAGCCAGTTTCACCGGTACGCTGGCGGTGTCGGTATTGATCCAGATTTCGCCGTCCTGCACCATGCATTGCAGGCGCATGCTGCGTTCGGCCAGTGCCGCCAGCGCCTGGCTGGTCTCGGCGGGCAGCTGCAACACGGTCAGATTGGCAAAGCGCGTGAGTTTGCCGGCGATCTGCTTCCACCACACCTCGCAACTGCTGCTGTAGCACAGCACCACGACCTGCTCTGCGCGGCTGCAGGCGCGGCGGATGCGCGCGTCGTCGGGCTGGCCGAGGTCGATCCACAGCGTGATCTCGCCCGCCAGGTTCTTCACCCACACCTCGGGTTCGTCGACATCGAACAATCCCTTGGTGAAGGCGATGCCGTCCTGTGCGTACAGCGCATAGGCCAGCACCCGCACCATCATGCGTTCGTCGGTTTCGGAAGGGTGGCGCGCGATGGTCAGCGCGTGGTCGCCGTAGACATGCCGGTCCATGTCGGCAATCTGCAGGTCGGCTTTGTAGATGGTGGCTTTGAGCGCCATGGGGGTTCACACTCGGAAGGCATAAATAAAAAAACCCCGGCGAACCGGGGTTTTTTCACATCAGGTCGAAAATATTACGACACGACCTGGATGTTCGAAGCTTGCTTGCCCTTGGGGCCAGTGGTCACTTCGAAGCTGACGCGCTGGTTTTCCTGCAGGGACTTGAAGC
>JAJYXA010000005.1 GCA_021791235.1 Pseudomonadota bacterium | reverse complement strand
TCGACGACTTCGGTACGGGCTATTCCAACCTGGGACAGCTGAAGCGCATGCCGATCGATGCGCTGAAAATCGACAAGAGCTTTGTGGACGACGTGCTGACCGACAGCGACGACGCGGAAATCGTCAACGCCATCATCAGGCTGGCGCATGCCCTGAGTCTGCGCGTGGTCGCCGAAGGCGTCGAGCAGGTCGAACAGCTGGATTTTTTGCGGCAGAACGGCTGTGACGAAATTCAGGGTTATGTGGTCAGCAAACCGCAGACGCCAGGCAAGGTCAGCGAACTGTTTGCGCAGACATTCAACTTTTGATGCGCGATCGGGCTGTGTTATGGATTGGGTTCATACGAATCCGGGCGGCCCAAGGCGCCTGCCGAATCAATGTGTATTTAAAATGCGATGAGCCGGGTTAAACGCGCAAGGCAGGTGCATGCGGGCCCGGGTTGGCCCGGCTGTCCTGCGTGCGTCAGCCTGAAAATGAAATGGGGGTGGCATCATTGCCTGCCACCGTTGCTGAGCGGGACGTTGGCTGCCCCGACAGGGCTTCAGCCCACCAGCTGGCCCAACACGAACGGCAGGATCCCGCCCTTGTTGTGGTACTCCACCTCGATCGGCGTATCGATGCGCAGCTTGAGCGCGACGCGCTCGACATTTCCATTCGCGCGACGGATCACCAGCGTGACGTCCTGCTGCGGGGTAATGCCGGATTCCAGGCCTTCGAGGTCGAAGGTCTCGCTGCCGTCGAGCTTCAGCGTGGTTGCGTCGACGCCGTCCTTGAACTGGCAGGGCAGCACGCCCATGCCGGCGAGGTTGGCGCGATGGATGCGCTCGAAGCTCTTGGCCACGACCGCCTTCACGCCGAGCAGCGTGGTGCCCTTGGCCGCCCAGTCGCGGGAAGAACCGGTGCCGTATTCCTCGCCGGCGAAGATCATCAGCGGCGTGCCCTCGGCCTGGTATTGCATGGCGGCGTCGTAGATCGGTTTCTGTTCGCCGTCCTTCAGCGTGATGCCGCCTTCGGAACCGGGGATCATCAGGTTCCTGATGCGCACGTTGGCGAAGGTGCCGCGCATCATCACCTCGTGGTTGCCTCGGCGCGCGCCATAGCTGTTGAAGTCGGCCTTCTGCACGCCGTGTTCGGTGAGGTAGAGGCCGGCCGGCGAGGTCGGCTTGATGCCGCCGGCGGGGCTGATGTGGTCGGTGGTGACCGAGTCGCCGAAAATCGCCAGCGCGCGCCCGCCCTGGATGGCGGGACTGGCGGCCTTGCCACCTGCAAAAAAGGGCGGCTCCTGGATGTAGGTCGACTTCGCGTCCCACTGGTAGACCGCGCCGACCGGCGCGGGCACGCCGTCCCACAGCGGGTTGCCGGCGCCGACGCTGGCGTAGATGTCGCGGTAGATGCCGGCGTCGGTGGCGGCGTTCATCACCGCGGCGACGTCGGCGTTGCGGGGCCACAGGTCGCGCAGGTAAACCGGCTGGCCGGCGCTGGAGGTGCCCAGCGGCTCGGTTTCGAAATCGATGTTGACGCGGCCGGCCAGCGCAAAGGCCACCACCAGCGGCGGGCTCATCAGGAAGTTGGCCTTGACGGCCTGGTGCACGCGGGCTTCGAAGTTGCGGTTGCCGGAGAGCACCGAGGCGACGACCAGGTCGTGGTCGGCGATGGTCTTCTCGATTTCGGGCTTGAGCGGGCCGGAGTTGCCGATGCAGGTGGTGCAGCCGTAGCCCACCACGCTGAAGCCGAGCTGTTCCAGTGAGTCCATCAGCCCGGCTTTTTTCAGGTATTCGGTGACCGCGCGCGAGCCGGGGCCGAGCGAGGTCTTGACGTGGGCGGGCGGCTTCAGGCCCAGCGCGGCGGCCTTTTTCGCGAGCAGGCCGGCGGCCAGCATGACGCCGGGGTTGGACGTGTTGGTGCACGAGGTGATGGCGGCGATGACGACGTCGCCGTGTCCCAGGCTGCCGTTCCCCTGGCCGAAAAGGGTCGTGGGATCGGCCACAATATGGTCGGGAGAGGGATGGCTGTCCAGCATTTCCTCTTCCTGCGCCGCAACGGGACGGGGCTCCTCCTGGCTGCCGCCGCCAGACATGTCCGTTTCGGTGTGCGTCGAGGCGGGCAAGGCATAGCGCTTGCCCAGTTTCCCGGCCTTGCCGTAGCCGCCGTCGTCCGCAGCCCTGTCCATCAGGCCGGCGAAACCGGATTTAAGCGCGCCCAGCTCGATCCGGTCCTGCGGACGCCTGGGGCCGGCCACCGAGGGCTCGACGCTGGAGAGGTCGAGCGTGAGCGTCTGCGAGTAGTCGATCGCGCCCGCCTTGGGGATGCCGAACAGGCCCTGTGCCTGGTAATAGGCGCGGATCAGGTCGACCTGCGCAGCCGGGCGGCCGGTGGCGGAGAAATACTGGCAGGTGGCTTCGTCGACGGAGAAGAAGCCCAGGGTCGCGCCGTATTCCGGCGCCATATTGGCAATCGTCGCGCGGTCGGTGACCGGCAGGGCGGCCGCGCCTTCGCCGAAGAATTCGACGAACTTGCCGACCACCTTGGCGCGGCGCAGCATCTCGGTGAGGGTCAGCACCACGTCGGTGGCGGTGATGCCGGGCTTGACGCGGCCGGTGAGGTTGACGCCGACGACGTCGGGGGTGAGGAAGTACAGCGGCTGGCCCAGCATCGCCGCTTCCGCCTCGATACCGCCGACGCCCCAGGCCACCACGCCGAGGCCGTTGATCATGGTGGTGTGGCTGTCGGTACCGACCAGCGTGTCCGGGTAGGCCATGCCGTCCTTTTCCATCACGCCGCGCGCCAGGTATTCCATATTGACCTGGTGCACGATGCCGACGCCGGGCGGCACCACCTTGAAGGTGTCGAACGCCTGCATGCCCCACTTGAGGAACTGGTAGCGCTCGAGGTTGCGCTCGAACTCGATCTTCATGTTGAGGTCGAGTGCATCCTTGCTGCCGTAGGCGTCGACCTGGATCGAGTGGTCGACCACCATGTCGACCGGCACCAGCGGCTCGATCTTCTTCGGGTCACGGCCCATTTTCTGTGCAGCGGAGCGCATCGCGGCGAGGTCGGCCAGCAGCGGCACGCCGGTGAAATCCTGCAGGATCACGCGCGCCACGGTGAAGGGGATTTCCTCGGTGCGTTCGGCATTCGGCTTCCAGCCCGCCAGTTGCTTGACGTGCTCGGGCGTCACCTTCACGCCGTCGCAATTGCGCAAAACCGACTCCAGCACGATGCGGATCGACACCGGCAGCCGCGCCACCGACACGCCCAGCGCGGCCTCGAGTTTTTTCAGCGAGGCGAAGCGCGCCTTGCCGGTGGCGGTGGAAATGGAATCGTAGGTGTTGAAAGCGTCGGTCATGATGGAATGGTCTGGAAAACGGATGGCGGAAGAGGGGCGATTTTAGCGGAAGCCGGTCAGCCCTCGCGGCGCATCTGCGGGAACAGGATGACGTCGCGGATGCTCGGCGAATCGGTCAAGAGCATCACCAGGCGGTCGATGCCGATGCCGCAGCCGCCGGTGGGCGGCAGGCCGTGTTCCAGCGCGCGGATGAAGTCGGCGTCGTAGTGCATCGCCTCCTCGTCGCCGGCCTCCTTGTGCCGCACCTGCTCCATGAAGCGCTCGGCCTGGTCCTCGGCGTCGTTGAGCTCCGAAAAACCATTCGCCATTTCGCGCCCGGTGATGAACAGTTCGAAGCGCTCGGTGATGTCGGGCTGGGTGTCGGAACGGCGGGCGAGGGGCGAGACTTCGGCCGGGTAGTCGATGATGAAGGTGGGCTGCACCAGCAGCGCCTCGGTGGTTTCCTCGAAGAAGGAAAGCTGCAGGCCGCCGAGCCCGTCCTGCGGGCGGTACTTGGCCTTCATCGCCGCGAACTGGCCGATCAGCCACTCGCGGTCGTTGAGTCGCTCGACGGTGTAATGCGGGTTGTACTTGCGGATCGCCCCGACGATGGTGAGGCGGTCGAACGGCGTGCCGAGCTCGATGGTGTGGCCCTGATAGGTGACCGTGGTCGAGCCGGTGGCGGCGACCGCGGTGTGGCGGATCAGCGCCTCGGTGAAGTCCATCAGGTAACCGTATTCGCGGTAGGCCTCGTAGAACTCCATCATGGTGAACTCGGGGTTGTGCCGCGTCGACAGGCCTTCGTTGCGGAAGTTGCGGTTGATCTCGAACACCTTCTCGAAGCCGCCGACCACCAGCCGCTTGAGATACAGCTCAGGCGCGATGCGCAGGAACAGCTCCATGTCGAGCGCGTTGTGGTGGGTGACGAAGGGTTTGGCCGCGGCCCCGCCCGGAATGGGGTGCATCATCGGCGTCTCGACTTCAAGGAAGCCGTGGCCGGTCATGAACTCGCGGATCGCCTGGATGATCTTCGAGCGGCGCATGAAGGTCGCGCGCGCGGCGTCGTTGGTGATGAGGTCGAGGTAGCGCTGGC
>JAJYXA010000213.1 GCA_021791235.1 Pseudomonadota bacterium | reverse complement strand
AGGAAGACGCGGAGAAGATGCGTGCGAAGGACCTGCACGAACTGCTGCGCGCCTGGGAAAACTACCACCGCATCCTGACGGCGGAAGCCCACATGAAGCACATCCAGTTCCGTGAAGAAAGCCGTTACCCCGGCTTCTACTACCGCATGGACAAGAACTTTGTCGATGAGGAAAACTGGCACTGCTTCGTGAACTCGGTCTACGACAAGAACTCCAAACAGTGGAACTGCTTCAAGCGCGCCCACGTGGATCTGGTCGACAAGTCCAAGCTGTTCAAGCCCGCTGCTCACTGATTCATCAAGTAGGCAGTAAACTCCGGGCGCCTTCTGGCGCCCGGTTTTTTTCAGGTAGATAAACAGCAAGATCAACAGGGTTTAGCACCCAGCCGAAAGCGCGTACCCTTGCACTTTCGCTTGTGTGTTAGATGAAGTGGGGTTCGCCCCCGAAAGGCAGTAAGAGATGAACGAAGACGAATTCAAGGACATGATCAACGACTCCCCGTTTGGGGGCAGTCCGGTCAAACCCATCATGCTGGCGGAAAACGCACAGTTCCAATTTCGTTGCCATCGCAACGTCAAGTGCTGGAACGCCTGCTGCAGCAACATCGACATTCCGTTGACGCCCTATGACGTATTGCGCCTGAAAAAACGCCTGGACATGTCGTCGGGTGATTTCCTCAAGCAGTACTCGGTGCCGTTCGAGATGGACAAGGACGGCATGCCCGGCATCAAGCTGAACCCGGTCGAAGGCGGCACCGCCTGTCAGTTCATGACGCCCGAAGGCTGCGGCGTCTACGAAGACCGCCCGACCGCCTGCCGCTACTACCCTGTCGCCTTGCTGACCATGCGCCGCTCGGACGAATACGTCGATCGCAGCGCCTATGCCATGGTCAAGGAACCGCACTGCCTTGGCCATTTCGAGGACAAGACCCAGACCATCGAGGAATACCGCCACGAACAGGGCGTCGACGAGTACGACCGGAAAGCGCACGCCTGGCGCCAGCTGGTGGTCAAGCGCAAATCGGCCGGCCCCGCCATCGGCAAACCGACACCCGTTTCCAACCAGTTGTTCTTCATGGCGAGCTACGACGTCGACCGTTTCCGCGCGTTTGTCATGAGCCCAAGCTTCAACGATACCTACGATATCCCGGTCGACGTCATGGCGCTGCTGATCGCCGACGACGAGGCCCTGCTCGACTTCGGCCTGAATTTCCTGCGCCACACCCTGTTCGGCGAAAAGTTTGTCGAGGAGCGCCCGGACGCCTACGAAAAGCGTCTGGCCCGTCGCCGCGCCCTGGCCGAGCAGGAAAAGGAAGCCGAATTCCAGCAGAAGATGGCGCTGGAGGACGACAAATACTCGGGCGAGCATTGAGCTTCCGATGCGTAGCCTGATTGGATTAGCGGGCATTCTTGTCGTGGCACTTCCACTCCATGTGGAAGCCGCCACGCTCAACAAATGCATTGATGCAAAGGGGGAGGTTACCTATTCCAACCTGCCCTGCCGCAATGCGCGGGAGGTCCGCACGGTCGAAATCGATCCTGCACCACAGGTTGACCCGGTAGGGGGGCAGCCTGTCCAGGCCCACGCCGCCAAATCAGCAAAACCGGTGGCGCCTGCCAAAGAACCCGCCTCGACTCACCTCGAGGCCCGGAAGTCCAGCGAAAAACCCGTATCACGTGCGTCGACAAGCAAGTGCGACGCGCTCACCGACAAGCTGGGGCGAGTCGTCGACAAAATGGACCAAGCACATCGCAAGGGCTACACGCAGAAACAGATGGACTCGTGGAACCAGGAAGTCAAAGACCTCGAACGCAAGAAACAGCAAGCTGGCTGCTTCTGAACCAACCTTCCCATGCCCCCCTCATGAACGCCCGCACCCTCGACCCTGCGCATCATCTCATCGAAATAGAGCCCTACTACGAAGCGGTCGGTGACGAGATCCAGCTATTTGAGGCAGCCTACCGGCAGCAGATCCCGGTGCTGCTGAAAGGCCCCACCGGCTGCGGCAAGACGCGCTTCATGGAGCACATGGCGTGGCGGCTCAAGCGACCCCTGATCACCGTGTCGTGCCATGACGACCTCACAGCGTCCGACCTGGTGGGGCGCTATCTGGTGAAGGGTGGCGAAACCGTGTGGGTCGACGGCCCGCTTACCCGCGCGGTGCGCTGCGGCGGCATCTGCTATCTCGATGAAATCGTCGAGGCGCGCAAGGACACCATGGTGGTGATCCATCCGCTGGCCGACGACCGCCGCACCCTGCCGATGGAAAAGCTGGGGCAGATCGTCGAAGCGCCGCCCGAGTTCTGCCTCGCCATCTCCTACAACCCCGGCTACCAGAGCGTGCTGAAGGATCTTAAGCAATCGACCCGGCAGCGCTTCGTCGCGCTCGAATTCGACTACCCGTCGGCCGCGCTCGAACGCCGCATTGTCGCCAGCGAATCCGGTGTGTCCGAGACCGTCGCCGACAACTTGGTGCGCTTCGCGCAGATGACGCGCAACCTCAAGGGCAGCGGGCTGGAGGAAGGCGCCTCCACGCGGCTGCTGGTGCATGCCGGCAAGCTGATCGCCGACGGCGTCAGTCCGGTGACGGCGTGCAAGTCGGCCGTCGCGCAGGCGGTCACCGACGATGCCGACATGCTGAAGGCGATCCAGGAACTGTCCTCGTCCATCTTCTGATGGCGCAGCCGCCGCTCTCCGCTGCAGAGATGGAGGCCAGTCTCCACGTCTGGCTGGAAACCGAATTCACCTATTTCAAGGTCGAGCAGCTCGCCGCCGAACTCGCCGCGCTCTCGCGCGACGAGCAGGATTTCATCCTCGGCTGGATCCGCCGCATCGCCTCCACCCACATCACGCTCGCATGGCAGTTCGGCCGCCGTGCCCCTGCCCTCTTGCCGCGCATGGAACGGCGCCTGCTGGAAGCCTGGGCGGTCCACACCTGTGATGTGTTCGACCGCACCGGGCTGCAGAACGCGCTGCGTGTCATGGAGCAGGTCGACAGCTTCGACGCAGATCAACACAGGAACGACGCGGCCGGCGCATTGTTCGACGATATCGCGCCCATCCTGGGCAATTTCGTCTGCGGTCTCTCGGGACGACGGTTGCGCATCGAGGAAGGGGACGCCGCCTGGACCGACGGCGAGCGCATCGTGCTGCCGCCGATGATCGCCGCCTTGCCCAATCTGGACGACAACTTTCAGCTCGCCAAGATCACGGTTGCACTGCTGTGGGCGCAAACCCGCTTCGGCAGCCTGCGCATCGACCATGCCGGCATCGCTGCCGGCTACGCCGACCCCGAACGTGCGCTGGCCCGCCTTTACGCGCTGGAGACGCTGCGACTCTCCGCGCGCATCGCGCACGAGCTGCCCGGGCTGCACCGCCAGATGCTGCGCCTGCGCGCGCAGCTCGACCCCGTGCTGCCGCCCGGCTGGCATCGTTTCGAGACGACGCTCGCCGCCGATCAGGCCACACTGGAAGACAGCCTGGCCCTGCTCGGCGCGGCCTATGACGAAGCAGACTGCCCACGGTGGAGCGACCAGGGCTGCTTGCACCCGGAGGCGATCGCCGCCGCCCGCGCCGCGCGGCTGGACAAGGAAAAAGCCAGGCTGCGCATCAAGCTGGCGGAACTGCTGGAAGAACACACGGCAGCGCAGCGCGATCCGCAGCCCGTCCCTGAAACGCCGCCCGCCCTGGAGGTCGAACCGCACGACGAAAACGGTCGGCTCGACTTCGAGATCACCCTTGACGGCGCCCCGCTCGCGCCGCCCGATGACGTCAAGCAACTGCTCACCTCGGTTTATCTTGATTTCGGTGAGATCCCCCCCGAATACCTCACCCCGGCGGGCGACGGCGAATACGACCCGAACCGCGTGTTCGACCAGCCCGAGGACCCCGACGCCGTGTGGCACGGCACCTATCACGAGAAGGGCGCCGAGCTGTATCCCGAGTGGGACCATGGCCGCCAGCATTACCGCAAGAACTGGTGCGTGATGCGGGAAAAGGCCGTCACCCCGGTCCACGACAGCTTCTATCGCGAGACGCTCGACAAATATGCCGGCGTGGTCAAGCACCTGCGCAGGAAATTCGAGGCGCTGCGCGACGAAAACCGTCTCGACAAGCGGCAGCCCCAGGGCGACGAAATCGACCTCGACGCGTTGATCGAGGCGCTCGCCGACGCGAAAGACGGCCGCGAAATGAGCGACCGCCTGTTCGTGCGCCTGCACCGCGCCGAGCGCAACATCGCCGTGGCCTTCCTGGTCGACATGAGCGGTTCGACCAAGGGCTGGATCAACGAGGCCGAGCGCGAGGCGCTGGTCCTGCTGTGCGAGGCGCTGGAACTGCTGGGCGACCGCTACGCGATCTACGGCTTTTCCGGCACCACCCGAAAAAGATGCGAGCTGTTCCGCATCAAGACCTTCGACGAG
>JAJYXA010000107.1 GCA_021791235.1 Pseudomonadota bacterium | reverse complement strand
ATCATTCACAACGCGCCGTTCGACGTCGGCTTCCTCAACATGGAACTGCGCCTGCTGGAGATGGCGCCGCTGGTGAACTGGTGCGACGGCGTGACCGACACCCTGGCGATGGCCAAGGCGCTGCATCCCGGCCAGCGCAACAATCTGGATGCGCTGTGCAAGCGCTATGGCGTCGACAACGCGGCGCGCACGCTGCACGGCGCATTGCTCGACTGCGAACTGCTGGCGGCGGTGTATCTCGCGCTGACGCGCGGCCAGGAAAGCCTGTCGATCGGGCTGGAAGCGCGCAGCGTCGAGGCCGATCGGGCAGCCGCACGCACGCGGCCGAAGCCTGTCCTGCTGCAGGCGTCCGGCGAGGAACTGGACGCGCATGCCGGCCTGCTCGAAGCCATCGCCAGGGAAAGCAAGGGCGCCTGTCTGTGGGGTGCGGGGCAGGAGGTGGTTTGACGGCTGGCGTGTCGCGCGGGTGGGCTGAACTGCGCCGCATCGTGCGGCTGGGGGCGGCGTGCGTCTGTTTGCTCCTGGTGTCGCAACAGGCTGCCGCCGCGCGGGTGGCGGTCGTGTTGAGCGACGATTCGGCGCCGTATCAGGAGGTCTACCAGGTTGTTCGCGCCTACCTGGACGACAGCGGCCATGAGATCAGCCGGGTCTATGCGGCGAATCTGACCGCCGCAGCGTTGAGTGAAACGCGCCTGGCCGTGGCGGTGGGGGTGCGTGCTGCCGAATCGCTGGCGGCGCTGCCGCTCCGCACGCCCCTGCTGGCGGTGCTGGTTCCGCGGATCTGGTACGTCAAAACCGGACGTGCCCGTCTGAGCGACGGCGGTCGCCGCGGCGCGTCGGCCATCTACCTCGATCAGCCGTTCGAGCGGCAGGCGCAGTTGATTCGTCTCGCCTTCCCCGAGGTGCGGCGCGTGGGCGTGTTGTTGGGTGCCGAACAGAGCGGCCTGGCGGGCGAACTGGACGAGGCCTTGCGGGCGCAGCAGCTGGGGCTGGCGCATGGCACGGTGGACAGGGGGGAACGGCTGATTGCGCCCCTCGAAAACGTGTTGTCGGAAGCCGATCTGCTGCTGGCGGTGCCCGATCCGCTGGTGTTCAACCGCAACACGGCACAAAGCCTGTTTCTGACGTCCTACCGCTACCGTGTCCCGGTATTGGGCTATTCGCGTTCGCTGACGCGGGCGGGCGCGCTGTTGTCGCTGCATTCCAGCCCCGCGCAAATCGGCCGCCAGACCGCCGAATGGGTGGACCACGCGCTGGACGGCGCGCCGGTGCGCCTGCCGCCGCCTGCGCATCCTGCGTATTTCAGCATTTCAATCAATGAACAGGTGGCGCGCTCGCTCGACTTCGCTTTGCCGCCGGAAGCCGAACTGGAAAAGCGTTTGGGAGGAGTGCGCTGATGGCAATTCCGTTGGGGATACGCGGCCGCGTGATCGGTCTGGTCATGCTGCCGGTGGCCATCATCGGGGTGTTGCTGATGTTTCAGCTCATCACCGGGAAAATCGACGATCTCGACCAGTCGCTGCGCACCCGTTCCGTGGCGATTGTCCGCCAGCTGGCGCCGGCGGCCGAATACGGCGTCGCCTCCGGCAATATCGGGGTGTTGCAGACGCTGCTCGAAAAAGCGGCCATCGAGCCCGATATCCGCGGGGTGGCGGTGTTCGCCGACAACGGCGAGCGGCTGGCGCAAGTCGGCCTCGGGGCCTGGACGGAATCCGCCCGGGGCCAGCTGCCCGGCGATCGCATTCAGCAGATCGAATACCCGGATCGCCTGGTGTATTACGCGCCGATCACCCGGACCGAGGTGGTGGTGGACGATTTCAATCCGTTCGACGAACGCGGTGCGCAGTCGGACAATCAGACCCGGCTGCTGGGCTGGGTCGGCCTGGAGGTCTCGCGCAGCGCCACCATCCAGAGCCAGCGCGATGCGATCCTGCGCAGCCTGCTCATCCTGCTGGGCGGGCTGAGCGCCAGTCTCTACCTTGCTTGGCGCATCGGACGTCAGATCACGCGGCCGATTCTGGCCCTGACCCACACGGTGAGCCGCATCGGAGAAGGCCATCTGGACGAGCGGGTGGCGCAAACCGGCGAGGCCGAACTGGGCATGCTGCAGCGCGGCGTCAATCACATGGCCGCCCATCTGCAGACGATGCAGGACCGGATGCAGGAAACGATCGACCAGGCCACCGCGCGTCTGGTGTATCAGGCCAGCCACGATGCGCTGACCGGGCTGATCAATCGCCGCGAGTTCGAACAGCGGCTGGAACGGCTGCTGCTGTCGGCTCTGCAGCAGGGCCGCGAGCATGCGCTGTGCTACATGGACCTCGACCAGTTCAAGGTGATCAACGACTCCTGCGGCCACGCGGCGGGCGACGAACTGCTGCGCCAGCTGGCCTTGCTGCTGAAAGGCAATCTGCGCGAACGCGATACCCTGGCCCGCCTGGGCGGCGACGAATTCGCCCTGCTGCTGGAAAATTGCAGCATCTCCGACGCGCTGGAAGTGGCGGATACCTTCCGCGCCGAGGTGCAGCGCTTCCGCTTCAAGTGGGGGGATCGCATTTTCGCGGTCGGCATGAGCGTGGGCATGGTGGCGATCAATCGCGACAGCGGCACTGCAGCGAGCCTGCTGTCGGCGGCGGATGCCGCGTGCTACGTGGCCAAGGACCGTGGGCGCAACCAGATTCACGTCTATGTGAGCCGCGACATCGATCTGGCGCGCCATCGCGGCGAAATGCAGTGGGTGACGCGCATCCAGCGGGCGCTGGAAGAACATCGCCTGCGTCTGTCGTGGCAGGAAATCCGCCGCACCGACGGCGCAGTGGAGCCGGTCCGCCATGTCGAACTGTTGCTGCGGATGGTGGACGACGACGGCAGCGAAATCCTGCCGATGGCATTTATCCCGGCAGCCGAGCGTTATTCCATCATGCCCTCGCTCGACAGCTGGGTGATCGAGGAGACGCTGCGCCTGTGCCAGCGGTATCTGGCAGCCGGGCGCGAGCAGCATTGCCTGTTTGCGGTGAATCTGTCGGGCGCATCGCTCAAGGACCCGGCGTTCCGCCGCATGCTGCTGGCGCGCCTGCAGGGCAATCCCGCGCTGGGTCCGCACCTGTGCTTTGAAATCACCGAAACGGCGGCCATCGGCAACCTGGCCGTCGTCAACGAGTTCATCGATGCCATGCGCGAGTTTGGTTGCAGCTTTGCGCTGGACGATTTCGGCAGCGGCCTGTCGTCCTTCACCTATCTGAAGAATCTGCGGGTGGATTACCTCAAGATCGACGGCGCATTCGTGCGCGACATCGCAAGCAATGCCATCGATCGCTCGATGGTCGAGGCGGTCCATCGCATAGGCCACCAGATTGGGCTGAAAACGGTGGCCGAATATGTCGAATCGGATCTGATCCTGGCGTTGTTGCGCCAGATCGGCGTGGATTATGTGCAGGGCAACGGGGTGCATTGCCCCGAGCCGCTGGAAACGCTTTGCGGTGGCTGAGGGCGTGGTACGGGCGGGGTCAGTTGCCCACGCCGAATCCCGCGTCGACGATGGCCCGCACCAGCGCTGCGCGGTCGACCCGGGCGGGATCGCATACCACGCGCGCCCGGCCGGGCGTCAGCGTGACCTCGACGCTTCGCACCCCCGGCACGGCCGCCAGGACTTTCCGTACGCTGTCGACGCAGCCGCCGCAGGTCATGCCGGTGACGGCCAGAACGATTTCGTTCATGCTGAACCCCGAAAAAAATTTCAGTACCCGATTCTATTCCAGCTGAAAAACAAAAGCCCGCGGTTTGCAGCCGCGGGCCTGTCGATCCGGGCGGGATTACTTCTTGCGCGGGCGTTTGCGCAGGGTTTCCTTGGTGTGGTCGATCAGGCGGTCGGCCACCACTTCGGCGTCGACCGTGAAGCTGCCGTCGGCGAGCGCGGCCTTGACCGCCTCCACCTTGCCGGCATCGGTGATGTCGACCGCAGCCAGTTCGGATTCGAGCGAACGGATGCGGGTGCTCGATTCGGTCAGCGTCAGCGAATCGCCGCCCCCCCCGGGGGTGGATGGCTTGCCCGCACCCTTGCCCTTGGCAGAAGACACTTTGGAGGCGGCGGGCGGGGTGATGCGCTTGTCGATTTTCACGGGGGATCCTGGTCGCGGGTGGTCGATCTTATGACAGGTTGGGTACTCAATGGTTTATCGGCGGCCGACGGCTTTTCTTTAGCCGCCGCGGCCGGTTTCGCCGAGCAGCGGAATCGCCCCGTCCAGCCCGACCTGGTTCAGCGCGTAGCTGGCCTGCGCGCGCACCACCGGCTTGGCGCGGTAGGCGATGCTGACGCCGGCTTCGGCCATCATTTTCAGGTCGTTGGCGCCGTCGCCCATGGCGATGACCTGCTCGCGCCTCAACCCCAGCTGCGTCCGCACCCGGTTGAGCCAGTCGGCCTTG
>JAJYXA010000084.1 GCA_021791235.1 Pseudomonadota bacterium | reverse complement strand
GCTTCCTTGCGCTGGGCCAGGCGCAAGGAAGCCTCCTCGGTACGGGTCGCGCCTTCGGCGGCGCGGTGCGCCCAGATTTCGGCCCCCTGCGCCTTGAACACCTGCAGGCCGTAGAAGTGGTCGGCGTGGTAATGGCTGACGATGACCCGCCG
Organism: Pseudomonadota bacterium; assembly: GCA_021791235.1. Next base: position 4,271 of record JAJYXA010000084.1, on the reverse strand, counting down.
GATCGGCTGCCGGGTGATGGTACGGATCAGGCCGAGCAGTTTCTCGGCCAGCGGTGGCGAGGCTAGAGCATCGAAGACGACCACGCCGTCGCGGGTGACGACAAATCCGGCGTTGGACATGAAGCCCTGGTTTTCGCTGGAGGCCGCGCCCGGCAGGCCTTGCACGAAATAGCTGTGCGCGCCGAGGCGTACGGCTTTCATCGGCACGGTGACGTCGTTGGCGGCGTGCGCAGCGGGCAAGAGGCCGAGAAACAACAGGGTGAACAGCAGGCGAATCATGGCAGGCTCCTCCGGATGGCAGGCGGCATTATAGGTACTCGGCTTGGTTGGCCGGATGCGGGGCGCACCCGTTGCGTGTGCGCCCAGGCCTCGAAGAGGGCGGGCGGCTGAGGCTTGTTGAACAGGTAGCCCTGGTAGGCCTGGCAACCATGGTCGGCGAGAAAGGCGTGCTGCGCCTCGGTTTCCACCCCTTCAGCCACCACAGCCAGATTCAGACTCTCCCCCAGAGCAAGAATACTGTGCGCAATGGAGGCATCGTTGGGGTCGCTCAGCACGTCACGCACGAACGACTGGTCGATCTTGATCTCGTCGAGCGGCAGCCGCTTCAGGTAGGCCAGAGAAGAATAGCCGGTGCCGAAATCGTCGAGTGAGAAGCCGATGCCGCGTGCCTTCAACGCGCCCATTTTGACGATGGTTTCCTCCATGTTGTCCACCAGCAGGCTTTCGGTCAGCTCAAGCTTGAGTCGGTGCGGATCGGCGCCGGTCTGGTCGAGCGTCTGCAACACCTGGGCGACGAAGTCCGGCTGGCGGAACTGACGCGCACTGACATTGACTGCCAGGTTGAGCGATGCCATGTGCGGCAGGGCCGCCCAGGCCACCAGTTGCGCGCATGCGGTTTCCAGCACCCGTTGACCAATCGGCAGGATCAGGCCGGTTTCCTCGGCCAGCGGGATGAACGAGGCGGGCGCAATCCAGCCGCGTTCGGGGTGGTTCCAGCGCAATAAGGCTTCGGCACCGCAGACGTGTCCGAGGCTGTCGACCTGCGCCTGGTAATGTAATTCGAGCGACTGGCTATTCAGGGCCTTGCGCAGATCGGCTTCCAGCTCGGCGCGGGCCGCGACCACCGCTTGCATGGCCGGGTCGAAAAATCGCAGGGCGTTGCGGCCATGCGCCTTGGACTGGTACATCGCGAGGTCGGCGCGCTGCATCAGCTCGTCCAGCGTGACCGGCTGGTCGTTGAAGAGCGTGACGCCGATGCTCGATGTGCAGTGGTGGCCATAATTGGCCAACTGAAAGGGGGAGGCGAAGCTGGCGAGGATCTTCTCGCCCACCCGCGTCGCGAGTGCAGCGGCTTCGTCCGGTGTGGAAGCCAGGTTTTCCAGCACGATCACGAATTCATCGCCGCCCAGGCGCGCCAGGGTGTCGCTCTTGCGCAGGCAGGTCTGCAGACGCTGGGCAATCTGCTGCAGTAACATGTCGCCGATGGCATGGCCCAGCGTATCGTTGAGCGTCTTGAAGTTGTCGACGTCGATGAACAGCAGCGCACCCACCTGGCGGCTGCGTGCCTCGATCGCCAGCGCGTGCTGCAGGCGGTCGCGCAGCAACTGGCGATTGGGTAGGCCGGTGAGGTGATCGTAAAAAGCCAGCTGCTGGATTTCGCGCTCGGCTGATTTACGCTCGGTGATGTCGGTGTTGATCGCCAGGATGGCGTCAGGCGCCTGCTGCTCGTCGCGCAACAGGGTCCAGTGGGCTTCGGCAGTGAGGGCGCTGCCGTCCTTGCGCAGTTGCACGATCTCGCCGTTCCACTCCCCCTGTTCCAGCACCTTGCGCGTGCTCCCGCGAAAGTCCTCCGGGTCGGCATACAGCAGCATTTCGATCGACTGGCCGATCACTTCGTCGCGCGTCCAGCCATACAGGCGTTCAGCGCCCTTGTTCCAGTAGCGGATGACATGATCGACGCCGCGCACCACGATGGCATCCTGCGCCTTGTCGAGCAGCGAGGCCTGCTGCCGGATATGGGCATCGGCAGCCTGGCGTTCGAGTTCCGAGGCCACGCGGGTGGCAAATATCTGCAGCGTCGAGGTGATGAAGGCCGTGTCCTGCAAGGGGTGGCTGAACAGCACGAACAATTGCCCGATCGGCTGGCCGGCCGAATTGTCCAGACGATGCCCTACATAAGCCTGCGCGCGTCGCGAACTGAGTTCGGCGGTACATGGAAAAAGCTCGCTGACGCGACCGGGTATCACGTAATGGACCGCGTCGCTGAGGTGCTGGCAAGGCGTGCCGGCGAGCGGGTAGGTGAAATTGGGAATCAGACGTCCATTGACGTAGGCCACCTCGGTGCGTGCCGACGGCGGCTCGCCGGGCTGGATGCGTGCGATGACGCCGGCGTCGGCTCCCATCGCCGCGGTCATGTTGCTGACCAGGTCTTCGAAGAAGGCATTGCCCGAATCGGCGGATACGCCGGCGGCAATTTTCAGTACGGCTGCCTGGATCCGGTCCTGCTCGAGGCGGCTGCGCAGGGCGCCAAGGGCGAAAGTCAGGTCGTCGGTCAGCTCCTGCAGCAGGCGCACTTCGTCAGGGCCGGTGTCATGCACCTGAGATGAGAACAGGGCGAATATTCCATAGGTACGCTGCCCGTCGTGCAACGGCAGCACCACCAGACTGCGATAGTCGTGGCGCAATGCGGCATCGAGCCAGGGCTGGAAGCTGGCGTCGCGTTGCAGGTCTTCGATGACCACCACCTGATTGCTGCGCAATGCCCGCCCGACCGGACCCCGGCCATCCGCCCTGTCGGCGGACCGGCTGAGCTGGATGTCCTTCAGATAGCTGGCCCCGGCACCGGCATGGGCCATGGGGCGTACAGACTGCTCGGCATCGTCCTGGGCGTAGCCGATCCAGGCCATGCGATAACCGCCGATCTCGACCGCGATGCGGCAGATTTCATTCAACAGAACCTGCTTGTCGGTGGCATGGATGACGGCCTCGTCGCAGGCACTCCGCACGCGCAGGGCGCGGTTGAGCCGGGCCAGCTCCAGTTCCGCGTCATTGCGGCTGGTGAGGTCGGTCATGCCGCCGACCATGCGGATGGCACGCCTGTTGCCGTCGCGGATCACCGACCCGCGATCCAGCACGTAGGCATAGCGGCCGTCCTTGCGCTGGAAACGGTATTCGGCCGACCAGTTCTCCCCGCCGTTGTCGATCACCTCGCGAACGCTCTTCACGACGCGATCCTGATCGGCAGGATGAAGAAGCATCGTCCAGGAACGGCTGTCGGCGGGGAGATCGGCCGGCGCGTGGCCGAAGGTGTTTTGCATGCCTTCGTTCCACCAGATGCGGTCGGCAACCAGGTCCCAGTCCCAGATGGTGTCGGAGGTGACGCGCGCGACGGTCTTGAAGCGTTCCTCGCTTTCGTGCAACGCCCGCTGTGACCGTTTGCGCTCGGTGATGTCGCGTTGCACTGCCACGAAATGGGTGTGCCGGCCCGCAGCGTCGGTGACGGGAACGATATCGAGTTCGATCCAGACGGGTTCGCCGGCCTTGGTGTAGTTGATGAGTTCGCTGCGTACCGGCTGCCGGTTTTCCAGCGCGGCGCGGATGCGGTCGAGCTCGCCGCGGTCGGTCAGCGGCCCCTGCAGGAATCGCGGCGATTTTCCCAGCACCTCTTCGCGCCGATAGCCGGTCAGGCGTTCGAACGCGTCGTTGACGAACACGATACGTGGCCCCGGCTCGTCATGCGGGTCGGCCTCCGTGATGAGCACGATATCGTTCAGGTGGGCGACGCACGCCTCCAGCAGGGCAAGCTGCTGTTGCGCCTGCCGGCCTCTATCCGCTCCGGGAAAATCGTCTGGGCTAGGCATGGATTCCTGGCGAGGAAACGGCGTATGCGCGCTGGGGATGTCGTCGCATGGGGCGGGTCGATCCGGTCGGGGAAGTCATGGCGGGACAGGGCGGCTGCAATGCCTCATTTACGTCCATTTCACGGCCGAACTTGAAAGGGCGGGACGGATGGAATGGCGCGCATCGGGCGGGGCGCCGGGCTGTGGTATCTTCTCGCGTTGTAGAAGGGGGTCGCATCGTGTTCAAGAAACAGTGGCCGGCATTCGTGCTGGCATTCGTATTGCCGATACTGGCGGTTTTCTGGTGGTGGGGCGGATTCAGTACGGTCAGCGTGACCGAAACCGTGGCCGGACCTTACCGATATGCCTATCTCGATTATGAGGGCCCGATCAGCAACATGCGCAAGTCACAGCGCACCGCGCTGGACAGGT
>JAJYXA010000483.1 GCA_021791235.1 Pseudomonadota bacterium | reverse complement strand
GGCGCCGTCGGCGGCCAGGACGGAAGCCGGCGCGGCAAACATCCACAACGCCGGCAAGCAGCAGAAGCTGCGCAGCCATCCGGCCGGGCGATATTTGAAAGGCATGAAGGAATCTTTCCGCTTTGAAGAATCCTGAATTCGCATTCTACCGAAGGCGACGACGCAACCGGTTTCAGGCGGTCAGGCGCGAGGGTTTCCGTTCGCGTCCGGCAGAAAAAAGGGGAGACGCGCGCCCCCCTCCGCCCGTCGCAGGCGACAAGGGCGAGCCTTATTTTTCGACGATCATGCGGCTGCGCATCTCCAGGTGCAGGGCGTGGCAGAAATGGGTGCAATAGCACCAGAACACGCCCGGCTTGTCCGCCTTGAAGGTGACCGACGCGGTTTCCTGCGGATTGACGATGAAGTTGACGTTGTAATTCGGAATCGCGAAGCCGTGCGCCAGATCCTCGACCTTGTCGTGATTGGTGAGGATGAGGGTGACCTCGTCGCCGAGCCTGACCCGGAATTCGCGCGGGTCGAACGCGGGCGCCTGCGAGACGATTTTCACCGTGACCTTGTTGCCCTTGCGGAAAACGCCGACCTCCTTGGGGTCCTTGATCGCGAGCGGAAACTCGTCCATCGAGTAGATCTGCCTGGTGCGGATGAGGTCGCGCTTGAAGATGATGAAGTCATGCGGCTCGGGGCGCACCGGGTGATCCGCGACCAGCACCATCTTGTCGCCGGAGATGTCGACCAATTGCTCGTTTTCCGGGTGCAGCGGGCCGACCGGCAGGTAGCGGTCCTTGGAAAACTTGCAGCCGACCGCCAGCCACTTGCCGTCGGCGAACATCGTTTCCGACTGCGAGGCATTGATGTGGCCCGGCTGGTAGTGCACGTCGAGGCGATCGACCACGTACTGCGCCTTGTTGTCGCCGGCGTGAAACTTGATCGCCGCCTCGACGTTCCACTTGACCACCTGGCTGTCGAGAAACAGGGTGGTGTAGGCATTGCCGCGGCCGTCGAACGCCGTGTGCAGCGGGCCGAGACCCAGTTCGACTTCGGCGACGATGGCCTTGTCCGGCTTGTCCAGCTTGCCGTCGAACCAGTCGAGCACTCTGGCCAGCTCGATGACGGTTCCGGTGGGCGAGAGCTTGCCCGCGCAGATGAAATACTTGCCGTCGGGGCTGGCATTGACGCCGTGGGGATTCTTCGGAACGCTGACGTAGGCCACCAGCGCGGTTTTCGGCTCCGCATTGGCGGCCCGGGTGCCGTCGACCACCGGCACCCTGGAATTGCCATAGGTGCCGAACGTGCCGTCCTTCACCGCCTGTCCGATGCGCGCGATGTTGAAAAAGAGGCAGGCATCGCGCTCGGCCGACATCATGTCTTCGTAACGGACGCCGTTCTCGGTGTTGTACTGGTTGGTGGCGGCCAGCTTGCCGTCGTAGGAGGTCGCGGCGAGATCGCAGTTGCCGTCGATCAGCACCTGCCAGCGCACCTCCATCGATTCCGCATCGACGCAGCTGAACATCGAACGGTACTTTTCCGGCGCGTCGAGGTCGCGGCCGTCGTTGGGCAGCGGAACGTGGAATTCGCTGCCGCAGAACACCCGGGTGGTGTAATTGATCGCCGGATCGACCGGGTCGCGCTTGTCCGGAAAAATGCCGTGGAAACCCTGCACGTTGGGCAGTTCGGTGATCTTGTCGCAGACGAAATAATCCAGGCGGATGCGTGCGATGCGGCAGTTGATCTTGTCGTTGATCCAGGCGTAGCGGCCGTCGTAATTGCCGTCCTTGTAGGAGGCGTGAGTATGGTGGGTGTCGCCGACGGTGTACTTCAGGCTGCCGTCGGGCTTGGTGCCCATGATCTTTTTCGATTCGTTCGTGATGCCCCAGCCGGTCAGCGCATCCGGCACGAAGCAGGGCACGCGCAGCAATTCGCGGCCGGAGGGCAGGCCCAGCACGCGGAAGTCGCCCGTGTGGCCGCCGCTCCACAGGCCGTAATAGGTGTCGAGTTCACCCGGCTTCAGGTGTGCGCCGCCGCTGGCGGCAGCCGGGGCCGGAGACGCGCCGGGGGCGGCGGCTTCCTGCTTGCAGCCGGACAGGCCCACCGAAAGCCCGGCGCCGGACAGGCCGACCAACGCGGCGGTGTTGAGGAATTTGCGACGGCCAAGGTCGGGCTGGGCATCGAACGGTTTGATGTCGTCCTGTGTCATGATTGCGTGACTCCCTTTTCTCAAGTGATCGGCGCGGGCCGGGATGTCCCGGACCGCTGGATAACAGGCGGAAAGCCGGAGAAGCCGCCCGTTGCTGCGACAATTTGCCGCACCCGCACTGTAGCAAAAAAGGGGAAGGATTCCGGGGTCCGAATCAGGCGGCCAAAACCCCCCTTCTTCCTGAAGGCGGGCTTCTACCCCGAAAGTGGTAGGGCGGGTTTAGGTTAACCGGGTGTTTTTAAATGTGTTTTATGGATTTTTTCCAGGACGGCCCCGTGTGTCTGGCGCATTGGGGATAATCCTTCGTATCCGTGTCGGGAGGCAGCCATGCGCCTAAAACGTGGATTTTTTCAGCACTCGCTGCTGCTCAAGCTGGGCGGCGCAATGGCGCTGATCGCCAGCTTCGCCATCATCGGCATGGCGAGTTCGGGCGTCATCGCCGAATCGGTGCAGGGCAGCGGCGAGGCCATCAACCTGGCAGGCAGCCTGCGCATGCAGACCTACAGGATGAGCAGCCTCGCGCTGGCGGCCCGGCTGCCCGATAGCGGCGCGGCGGCGACGCAACTGCGCAGCGCGGTCGACACCTTCGAGGCCACGCTCACCGACGCACGCATCACTTCGGTGGTGCCCGTGCAGACCGAGACCGCGCTCTCGCGCAGCTACGTCACGGTGCTGGATGGCTGGCGCACGCGGGTGAAGCCGCGTTTTCTGGCGGAGACAGGCGGTGCGCACGTCAGGGACGGCACGCCGCTGTTCGAGGAGGCCACGCAGTTCGTCGATGACATCAACGACCTGGTCAAGCAGATCGAGCGCGACACCGAAGCCAAGATTCTGGTGCTGCGCATGGTGCTGGGCGCAGCCCTGTTGATGACGCTGCTGGTCGGCGCACTGACCCTCTATCTGGCGCGCAACGACCTGATCCTGCCGCTGCGCGACCTGTTGTCGTTTGCCGCCAACGTCGGCCGCGGCAACCTGGCGGTGCGCACCGAGCACACCGGCAGCGACGAACTGGGGCGGCTCGGCCAGGCCTTCAACCACATGGCGGAAGATCTCTCCAGGCTGTACCAGAATCTGGAGGCGCGGGTGGGGGAAAAGACCGCCGAACTCACCATCGCCAACCGCTCGCTGGAACTGCTCTATCACTCCATCGCCCGGCTCTACAACGGCCCGGTGGCGCCGGACACCTACGCCATCCTGCTGAAGGACCTGGAAAACGTGCTGGGCGTGGGCCATGGGCTTGCCTGCCTGGTCGAGGCCGGCGCGGCGCGCGCGCGGGTGATCGCCAGCACCCTGCAGCCGCAGCAGGGCGATGCCGACCTGTGCGGCCTGATGAGTTGCGCCGAATGCCTGGCCCACCCGGCGCTGGCCGTGCACCCGCTCAGGGATGGCCGGCGCGTGCTGTCGCTGCCGCTCAAGGACACCGAGCAGCACTACGGCGTGCTGCAGCTGGAGATGCCGCCCGGCAAGGAACTGGCGCAATGGCAGATCCAACTCCTGGACGCGCTGTCGCGCCATATCGGCATCGCCATCGGCACCGCGCGGCGCACCGAACAGAGCCGCCGGCTGTCGCTGCTGGAAGAGCGCGCCGCACTGGCGCGCGACCTGCACGATTCGCTGGCGCAGTCGCTCGCCTACATGAAAATCCAGGTCAGCCGCCTGAAGCCGCTGGTGGACAATCCGCAGCGGGGAGGCGAGGCCCGGGCGGTGCTGGAGGAGCTGCGCGAAGGCCTGAACAGCGCCTACCGCCAGTTGCGCGAGCTGCTCACCACCTTCCGCCTGCGCATCGAGGGCGAGGGGCTGGCCGCCGCGCTGCACACCACCGTGACCGAATTCTCCGGGCGCGGCGGTATCCCGATCGCGCTGGAAGTGCATCTGGCCGGCTGCGCCCTCAGCGCCAACGAGGAAATCCACACCCTGCAGATCGTGCGCGAGGCGCTGTCGAATGTGCTCAATCACGCGCACGCGCGGCAGGCCGAGGTCAAGGTGGTGTGCAACAGCGACGGCTCGGTGTCGGCCACCGTGACCGACGACGGCATCGGCGTCCGCCAGGCGGCCGGCGCGCACCATTACGGCATGACGATCATGGAAGAGCGGGCGAAGCATATGGGCGGCCGGTTGAGCGTCGAGAACCTGCCCGCTCTGGGCGCCCGCGTCACCCTGCACTTCACGCCGGGCGCCCGGCGCGACGCCCCGGTTCCCATTCATTCCATCCACACACGCTGAAACCCATGAACCCGGCAGAACC
>JAJYXA010000161.1 GCA_021791235.1 Pseudomonadota bacterium | reverse complement strand
GCCGCCTCGAAGCGCTGCGCGAGGAAATGCTCAGCAACGCCGCCGACACCGGCGCGACGCTGAAGGAAAATGAAAACTTCGCCGACCCCAACGATCGCGCCACGGTGGAGGAAGAGCACATGCTGGAGCAGCGCGTGCGCGACCGTGAACGCAAGTTGCTGAAGAAGATCCATTCCGCGCTCAACCGCATCGAAAGCGGCGAATACGGCTGGTGCCTGGAAACCGGCGACCCCATCGGCCTGCCCCGCCTGCTGGCCCGCCCCACCGCCGAATACTCGATCGAGGCGCAGGAGCGCCACGAGAAAATGGAAAGGCTGCGCGCCTGAGCCCGTCCATTCGACCACGATGGACCCCCTGAAAAACGCCGACCCCCTTCCGATCACCCTGCTCACCGGATTCCTGGGCAGCGGCAAGACCACCGTCCTGAATCATCTGGTGCGCACGCTGCCGCGCACCGCGATCCTGATGAACGAGTTCGGCGAAGTCGCGCTCGACCACCAGCTGCTGCAGAAGATGGAAGGACCGATGGCGCTGCTCTCGGGCGGCTGCGTGTGCTGCACGATTTCGGGCAGCCTGTCGCCGACGCTGAAAAACCTGTGGCTGGCGCGGCAGAAGGGCGACATCCCCCCGTTCGAGCGCGTCATCGTCGAAACCACCGGCATCGCCGACCCGGCGCCGGTGCTCGACACCCTGCTGCACGACAACTGGGTGCGCGCGCGCTTCCGCCTCGACGGCGTGGTCACCGCGGTCGACGCGCTGTTCGGCATGGGCCAGCTGGACGAACACTTCGAGGCGGTGAAGCAGGTGGCGGTGGCCGACCGGCTGCTGCTCACCAAGACCGACCTCGCGCCCGCCGCCAGCGTGACCGCGCTGCGCGAACGGCTGGCGGCGCTCAACCCGGCGGCCGACGTCGTGACGGTGACGCACGGCGAACTCGATCCCGCCGTCATCCAGAACCTCGGGCTATGGAATGCCGAAACCCGGTCGCCGGAAGTTGCGCGCTGGCTGAAACCGCAGCGCTATCAGCCCGCCTGCGCCGGCCGGCTTGGCGGCAAACCCCGGGCCGCCTTGCACGACGCCCGCATCCAGGCGTTCTCGGTGCTGCTCGACGCCCCGCTCGACCGCTACGGCCTGCACTCGGCGCTTTCCATGCTGACGTCGTTTCGCGCCGAGAACCTGCTGCGCTTCAAGGCGATCGTCAACCTGCGGGACGAGGCGCAGCCGATGGTGCTGCACGGGGTGCAGCACGTGCTGTATCCGGCGGTGAAGCTCGACGCCTGGCCGGACGACGATCGCCGCAGCCGCTTCGTCTTCATCGTGCGCGACCTCGAACCCGAATTCGTCGCCAGGCTGCTGGCCGATTTCGCGGGTGCAGCGACGAATTTTCACAAGGAGGGCACTGTGGACGCAGAGGGAAAAACGGTTTCCTCCGCGATCTCTGCGTCCTCGTTGTAAAAAAAGCATGAACCCCTCGCAACGCCTGCTCATCGGTCTGATCCGCGTGTACCAGTTGGCGTTCTCGCCCTGGCTGGGACGGCAGTGCCGCTACCTGCCGACCTGTTCGGAATACGGCAAGGAAGCCATCGAGAAGCACGGCGCGGGGAAGGGCGTCTGGCTGGCCGCCAAACGCATCGGCCGCTGCCGCCCCGGCTGCGACCACGGCTACGATCCGGTGCCGCCGATCAAGCCGCACAAGTAAAATGCCCTCCATGTTGCCGCGCCGTCTGCTTCCCTGGCTATTCGCCCTGACCCTGCTGTTCGGTCAGGCGGCGGCGTTCGCGCATGCGCTCGGCCACCTGCAAACGCACGATAGCGCGCTGCCCGACAAGGTCTGCGAAGTCTGCGTGGCCCAGGCCCATCTCGGCAACGCAGCACCGGCGCCAGTTCCGAATCTGCCGCTCGTGGCGGCAGCGCATGCCGCGCCGGATATTTCCGTCTCCCTCTCCATCACCGTCCATCATCGCGGCGCGTGGGCCCGCGCGCCGCCAGCCGCCGTCTGAAATCCGGATCTGACCGCCAGCTGCCCGCGAGGCCAGCCGGCCCCATTCCATTTTGGACGGAGCTTGACCATGTTAAGACCCACTCTGCTGGCGGCCGCGCTGACGGCCGCCTTTCCGGCCCATGCCGATCCCCAGCTCGACGCCCTGCGCGCTGAATTGCAGGAACTGAAATCCGCCTACGAAGCGCGCATCCAGGCACTGGAAGCGCGCCTGCAAAAGGCCGACGCCCAAACCGCCGGCGCCGCGATCGAGACCGAAACCGCCGCCCAGGCTGCCGTCCCCGCCCGTTCCAGCTTCAACCCGGATATCTCGCTCATCCTGCAGGGCCGCTACGCGCACCTCGGCGACGGCGGCGAACGCCGCATCGAGGGATTCTTCCCCGCCGGCGGGCATGGCTCCGCCGCGGCGCGCGGCTTTTCGCTCGACGGAACTGAACTGGTCATGTCGGCCAGCATCGATCCCTACTTCCGGGGCCATTTCATCCTGGCGCTGTTCGACGAGGAAGCCGAAATCGAGGAGGCCTGGTTCCAGACGACCCGCCTCGGCAACGGAATTTCGCTCAAGGGCGGGCGCTTCCGCTCCGGCATCGGCTACCAGAACGAACAGCATCCGCACGCCTGGGATTTCGCCGACAACAGCCTGATGGTCCGCGCGCTGTTCGGCGAGGCCTACGGCAACGACGGCGTGCAGTTGAAATGGGTCGCGCCGACCGAACTGTTCATGGAATTCGGGATTGAAGCCGGGCGCGGCGCGAACTTCCCCGGCACCGACCGCAACCGCAACGGCGCCGGCAGCACCGCCCTGTTCGGCCATGTCGGCGGCGACGTCGGCGCTTCGAGCAGCTGGCGCGCGGGATTGTCGTACCTCACCGCCAAAGCCGGCGGGCGCGACGGCGAGCTGGAAGACTTGAACGAGGTCGACGTTGAAACCCTGTTCACCGGAAAGAGCAAGACCTGGATGGCCGACTTCGTGTGGAAATGGGCGCCCAACGGCAACGCCGCCGAGCAGAATTTCAAGTTCGCGGCGGAGTATTTCCGCCGCAGGGAATCCGGCCTGCTGAACTGCGCAGGCGGCATGTGCGGCGTTGACTCAGAGGGCGATTACAAAGCGACGCAATCGGGTTTCTACGCCCAGGGCGTATACCGGTTCATGCCGCGCTGGCGCACCGGCTACCGCTATGACCGCCTGGACCCGGGCCCGGTCGATTTCGGTGCCAACAGCGCCTTCCTGCCGGTGACGGACCACCAGCCGGCGCGCCATTCGCTGATGCTCGACTATTCGCCGTCCGAGTTCTCGCGTCTGCGCCTGCAATACTCGAAGGACACGTCGATGGAGGGCGTGAGCGAGAACCAGTGGTTCGTGCAGGTCATCCACAGTCTGGGCGCGCACGGCGCCCACACATTCTGAGGAGGCCGGCATGAAACGACTGCTGGTTTCATTCCTCCTGTGGCTGCCCCTCTGCGCCCACGCCGCGTTGAGCGTCTTCGCCTGCGAGCCCGAATGGGCGGCGCTGTCCAAGGAAATCGGCGGCGCCGACGTCAAGGTCTACTCCGCCACCACCGCCTTGCAGGATCCGCACCGGATCGAGGCACGGCCCAGCCTGATCGCGCAGATGCGGCGCGCCGGCCTGGTGGTCTGCACCGGCGCGGACCTGGAAACCGGCTGGCTGCCGGTACTGCTGCGCGAAGCCGGCAACGCCGCGGTGCAGCCGGGGCGGCCCGGGTATTTCGAGGCGGCGCGGCTTGTTCCGCTGCTGGACAAACCCGCGCGGCTCGACCGCGCCGAGGGCGACGTGCATGCGGCGGGCAATCCGCACATCCACACCGATCCGCGCAACATCCTGCGCGTGAGCGACGCGCTGACGGCGCGGCTGGCCGAACTCGACCCGGCCAACGCAGCGGCACATCGCGCACGCGGCCAGGCCCTTGCCATGCGCTGGCAGGCCGCGATCGCACGTTGGGAAGCCCGCGCCGCGCCGCTCAAGGGCATGCCCGTGGTGACGCAGCACAAATCGTTTCCCTATCTGCTGGCCTGGCTGGGACTGCGTGAGGTGGCCGTCCTTGAGCCCAGGCCGGGCGTCGAGCCCTCGGTCGGGCATCTGGCGCGGGTGGCCGCGCAGTTGCAGACGAACCCGGCGAAGATGGTGTTGCGAGCGGTCTACCAAAGCCCGCGCCCGGCCGACTGGCTGGCGCAGCGCGCAGGCATTCCCGCGCTGGCGCTGCCCTATACCGTGGGCGGCAACGACCGCGCGCAGGATCTGTTCGGGCTGTTCGACGACACGATCGACCAGTTGCTGAAAGCCGCGCCATGAACTTTGACGGGATGACTCTTGCCGCGCTCGACCCCGGGCTGCTGATGTGGCCGTTCCTCGTCGGCCTGCTGGTGCTGTCCACCCACGTCCCGCTGGGGCGCCGGGTGCTGGCGCGCGGCATCATCTTTCTCGATCT
>JAJYXA010000144.1 GCA_021791235.1 Pseudomonadota bacterium | reverse complement strand
CGCTGGCCGAGCAGAGCGCGCGGCTCGCCGCCATCGTGGCCACCGCGGTGGACGCCATCATCACCATCGACGAGCGCGGCACCATCGACTCCTTCAATCCCGCCGCCGAGCGCCTGTTCGGCTATGCGCGGGACGAAGTGCTGGGCAGAAACGTCTCCCAGCTCATGCCCTCCCCCTATCGCGAAGCGCACGACGGCTATCTCGAGCACTATCTGGCGACCGGCGAGAAGCGCATCATCGGCCTCGGCCGCGAGGTGGTGGCGCAGCGCAAGGACGGCACCACCTTTCCCATCGTGCTGGCGGTGAGCGAAATGCGGGTGGGCAACCGCCGCCTGTTCACCGGCCTGGTGCACGACATCACCCTGCGCAAGCAGGCGGAGGAGCGCCAGGCGCGGCTGATCCACGAACTGGAAAGCGCGAACGAGGAACTGAAGAACTTCGCCTATGTGGTCTCCCACGACCTCAAGGCGCCGCTGCGCGCCATCGGCTCGCTCGCCGACTGGATCAGCGCCGACCAGGCGGAAAAACTCGACGCCGACGGCAAGGAGCACCTGCGCCTGCTGATCCAGCGGACGCGGCGCATGGACGGCCTGATCGACGGCATCCTGCAATACTCGCGCGTCGGCCGCGTGCGCGAGGCGGTGGTGGCGGTGGACGTGAATGCGATCGTCAAGGAAGCGCTGGCGATGCTCGCGCCGCCGTCCCACATCCGCGTCGAAGTCGCGCCCGACCTGCCGACCATCCATGCCGAGCGCACCCGCCTCCTGCAGCTGTTCCAGAACCTGCTGTCCAACGCCATCAAGTATCTCGACAAGCCGGAAGGCCTGATCCGCGTCGACTGCGTGGGCCACGATCGGGAGTGGGAATTCAGCGTCAGCGACAACGGCCCGGGCATCGAGCCGCGCCACTTCAAGCGGATTTTCCAGTTGTTCCAGACCCTCGCCCCCAAGGACCGGGTGGAGAGCACCGGCGTCGGCCTGGCGCTGGTGAAAAAAATCGTCGAGATGTACGGCGGGCGCGTGTGGATCGAATCGCAGCCGGGCATCGGCAGCACCTTTTTCTTTACCTTGCCGCGCGGCGGCACAACATAGCAGGAGCAGCAATTGAAGACGACTTGCAAGGCAATCATGTTGGTGGAAGACGACGAGGTGGACGCCATGACCGTGCGTCGCGCCCTGAAGGAGCTGCATGTGGGCAACCCCCTGGTGCAGGCGGAGAACGGCGAGGAGGCGCTGGCCTATTTGCGCCAGCCGGGCCAGGTCAAGCCGTGCATCATCCTGCTCGATCTCAACATGCCGGTGATGGGCGGCATCGAGTTCCTGCAGATCGTCAAGCGCGATGCCGCGCTCAAGCGCATCCCGGTGGTGGTGCTCACCACCTCCGATGAGCAGGAGGACAAGGTGGCGAGCTTCGATCTGGGCGTGGCCGGCTACATCCGCAAGCCGGTCGACTACAAGCAGTTCGTGGAAGCGGTGCGCTCCATCGACGCCTATTGGACCCTCTCCGAGCTGTCGCAATGAGCCACGTCACCGTGCGCGTGCTGCTGGTCGAGGACGACGCGGTCGATCGGCTCGCCTGCCGCCGCGCGCTGGCGGCGCAGTCCGATTACGTATTCGAGGTGGCAGACGCCGACACCGCACGCGCCGGCTTGAGCCACGTGCATGCCGAGGTACCGGATCTGATTCTGCTCGACTACCGCCTGCCGGACATGGACGGTCTGGAGTTTCTCGCCGAACTCGCGGCAGAGATCGGCGAGCCAAGAGTGCCCGTGATCATGCTGACCGGCGCACAGGATATTGCCATCGCGGTGGACGCCATGCGCCGCGGCGCAAGCGACTACCTGGTCAAGGACGGTGAGCGGGACTACCTCAAGCTGTTGCCGACGGTGATCCAGCGCGTGCTGCGCGAGAGCCAGGCGCACGCCGACAGGCGCGCAGCGGAAGATCAGCTGCGCGCCGCCGAAGCCAAATACCGCAGCCTGATCGAACAGATTCCGGCGATCACCTTCACCGCCGCGCTTGATGTGCCGGGCAACCTGCTTTACGTCAGCCCGCAGATCCAGCGTCTTGGGTTTTCTCCGGACGAATGGCTGGCGAGTCCCGACGGCGTGCTCAACCGCATTCATCCCGAAGACCAGGCGCGGGTGCTGGAAGCCTTCGCCCGCAGCTACGAATCCGCCGAGCCGCTGCGCTGCGAATATCGTGTGCTGGCGCGCGACGGCGAGCCGCGCTGGTTCCTCAATGAAGCCCGCGTGGTGCACGACGCGGCGGGCGCACCGCTGTGCTTGCAGGGCGTGCTGATCGACATCAGCGAAGACAAGCAGCGCGAGGCGGAACTCGAATTTCACGGCAGCTATCTTGAGATACTGGTAGCCGAACGCACCGGTCAACTGGAAAAACAGACCGAGATGCTCAGATCGGCCAACGCCAACCTGGTGAAAGAAATCGACGAGCGCTGGCAGGCCGAGCGGGCTTTGCGCGCCAGCGAGGCGCGCTTCCGGCTGCTGCTCGAATCGGCCGGCGAGGGTATCTACGGGCTCGACACCGAAGGGCGCTGCACCTTCGTCAACGAGGCCGCGCTGGCGATGCTCGGCTATACCCGCGAGGAGTTGCTGGGGCACGAGACCCACAGTTTGATCCACCACACCCACGCCGACGGCAGCGCCTATCCCGCCGAGGCGTGTCCCATCTACGACGCGTTCCGCACGGGCCAGGCCCGCCGCGGACTGGTGGAACTGCTATGGCGCAAGGATGGCAGCTCCTTCCCGGCGGAATACTCGGCGCAGCCAGTACGCAAAGAGGGGCGCGAGGCCGGGCGCGAAAGCGGTGAAATCCGGGGCGCGGTGCTGGTGTTCCGCGACGTCACCGAAGCGCAGGCCCTGAGGCACCGTTTTTCTTTACAGGCCACGCATGACGCGCTCACCGGCCTGGTTAACCGTCAGGAATTCGAGCGTCGGCTGGAGCGGGTGCTCATCGAGATCCGAGGCGACGGCGAGGAATACGCGCTGCTCTATCTCGATCTCGACCAGTTCAAGGTGGTGAACGACACCTGCGGCCACACCGCGGGCGACCAACTGCTGCGGCAGATCACGGCCCAGTTGCACGAGCGCCTGCGCGGCCGCGACACCCTGGCGCGGTTGGGCGGCGACGAGTTCGGCGTGCTGCTCGAGCATTGTCCGCCGGACCAGGCGCTGCGCATCGCCACCGAGCTGCGCGACGCGGTGCAGGACTACCGCTTCGTGTGGGAGGGCAAGCCGTTCTCGGTCGGTGCGAGCATCGGCCTGGTCCCCCTGACCACGGTGAGTGGTGGCGTCTCGGCCGTGCTCGCCGCCGCCGATGCCGCCTGCTACGCGGCGAAGGAGCAGGGCCGCAACCGGGTGCATCTGTACCAGCCGGACGACGCCCTGCTCGCGCAGCAGCACACCCAAATGCAATGGGTGTCGCGCCTGACCCACGCCCTCGACGCGGGCCGTTTTCTCCTGTACCAGCAGGTCATCGCGCCGCTCGGTCTGCATGGCCAGGGCCGCCCGCACCACGAGGTCCTGCTGCGCCTGCTGGACGAGGAGGGCCGGGTGGTCGAACCCATGGCCTTCGTGCCGGCGGCGGAGCGCTACAACCTGATGCCCGCCATCGACCGCTGGGTGGTGCGTGAGGTGATTGGCCGCCACGCCGTGCAGCAGCGCCATGCGCCCGTAGCCGAGCGGCCGATCTTCGCCGTCAATCTTTCGGGCAGTTCGCTTGCGGATGAGCGCCTGGCCGTGTTCGTGTGCGGCCTGCTGGCCGAGCACGGCGTGCCGGCCAACATGCTGTGTTTCGAGATTTCCGAGACCGCGGCCGTCGCCTACCTCAGCCGCGCCGCGCAATTCATCCAGACGCTCAAGCGGGAAGGCTGCCTGTTCGCGCTGGATAACTTCGGCAGCGGCATGACTTCGTTTGCCTATCTCAAGCAGCTGCCGGTGGACTTCCTCAAGATCGACGGCAGCTTCATCCGCACCATCGCCGAGGATCGCGTGACGAGGGCCATGGCCGAGGCGATCAACCGGGTGGCCCATGTGATGGCGATCGAGACCGTGGCCGAGTGCGCAGAGAGCGCGCCGATTCTCGCCCTGCTCCAGGAACTCGGCGTGGATCACGCCCAGGGCTATATCCTGGCGCGCCCGCAGCCGCTGCCCGAGGCGGGGGGACACGCGCCGG
Source organism: Pseudomonadota bacterium (assembly GCA_021791235.1). Next base: position 255 of record JAJYXA010000144.1, on the reverse strand, counting down.
ATGCGGGTGAATCCGCGCGCGAGGCGGCAGGAGGCTTGTGACGCGTCCTGTACTTCGATGGCATTCCCGGACCCGGTCCGGGCCGGAATTGGCCGTGAGCGTGCAAGGCCTGAAAGTTCCTCTCCTCGCCAGTAGCCCCGGCCATGCGCCGGGGTTTTTCATGTGCGCCCGGCACGGGCGCACTCTTGTGGGTGGAAGTCCCACCGTAAGTTGATCACGACGAACGAAGCGAAGCGCAACTGCATGAGGGTGACC
>JAJYXA010000035.1 GCA_021791235.1 Pseudomonadota bacterium | reverse complement strand
TCCGATCTCCCGGTGTTGAGCTCACGATCGACCTTGACAGGTATGAAATCGCCGTTGAGCAGCGCAGCGATCTGCGGATTCTTGTAGCTTTCGCGCTGCATGACGTGACACCAGTGGCAGGCGAAGTAGCCGACCGAGACGAACAGCAGCTTGTTTTCCCGCCGCGCACGCGCGATCGTGGCGGCATTCCATTCCTGCCAGGCCACCGGGTCGTGGCCATGCAAGGCCAGGTAGGGGGACGGATGAGCGGCGAGTTGATTGACCAGCGGAGCCGCGCCCGCAGGAACAGGCGACAGCAAAAGCAGCAACAGGGCGAAAAGAACTGTCCCGCGCTCAAACCCGGACATAGGTCCAGCCTTGCTGGAGCCGGGAAACGATCTCGCCGATGGCGGTCGGCGCCGTCCGGGTGGCAGGCAGCAGGACAACCTTCTCGCCATCGCTCCTGAGGCGGGCGATCGACTGCCCGCACGCCACCCAGTTCAGGTTGGCGTATCGCTGCTTCATGCTCGCCATGCGCTGTGCGAAGGGGCTATGACCCGCACGCAGCAGATCGATGCCGCGGCTGTTGGCGATGACTTCGATCTGCATCGCCCGGCCCTGCCGCCCCGCCTCGTCGAGCAGTCGCTCGGCCTGATCCAGCACCGCCTGCATCTTGGCGGGCGCCGCGCTGTCGAGGTGCAGGATGACCCGGTTCGGATCAGCCTGGCGAGCCAGGCTGACCACCTGATAGCCGCCGGGGGCAGCGGCAGACCGCGCAGCCACAGCCTGCTGCGGTTCGAAACCGCGCAGCGCCCAGCCGCCGCTCAGGCCTGCCAGCAGGATGAGGCAAGCGTAGGCACAGCGCTGCATCAGCCGCCGACGAGGGGCGACGCGCGACTGCCTGCCGGCGGCCACAGGCGGTTCGGCGTACGCCAGCCGCACCATGCTCTGCAGGCTGCGCAGGGCGCAGACGCGCTGCGCCAGCTCCTGGTCGTCGCGCATGCGCGCGATGAGCGTTTCGCTTTCTGCCACGTCGAGTTCGCCATCGACGAAGGCATGCAGGGTTTCGTCCGAAACATCGGTATTCATTTGACTCTCCTCAGCAGCGGCCGGGCCGCCGGCTGTTGCATTGCGGTGCCCAGCAGACTTTTCAGGGACGCGCGCGCGCGCGACAGGCGGCTCATCACGGTGCCGACCGGGATGTCCAGGATCCCGGCCACTTCGGCATAGCTGAACTCTTCCAGGTCAACCAGCGTCAGCACCTGACGCTGGCCCAGCGGCAGGCGCGCCACGGCCTCACGCACACAGGCGATCACCCTTTCTCGATCGCAGCACACTTCGGGGGTGTCGGCAGCGGATTCGAGTTCGTCCTGCCAGTCCTCGACGTCGTCGAAGTCGCGCCGGCTGCGCAAGTGATCGAGCCAGCAGTGGTTCATGATGGACACCAACCATGCCTTCAGCGCCGCCTCATCGCGCAGTTGGGCACGCCGCGTCCAGCCTTTGGACAGCGCTTCCTGCACCAGATCGTCGGCCAGTGCGGCGTCATGGCACCAGGCAAAGGCGATGCGGTAGAGCACCGGACGCAGGGCCTCGATGCCGGGGCGGGACGGTCCAAAAAGAAGACGGCTCAGCATGATCATGTCCGGTTGACGGGGGAGGTAGTCCATTTATTCCAGAAAAAATCCTGTTCCGGAATGGAATAAGCGTTCCATTAGGTCCGTCCTCCCTTCAGGCTTGACTCGATCAAGCCGGTTTATTCATATCAACAGGAGACACCCCATGACCCGCACCCTCACCCCGCTGCTTGCCGCCCTGCTGCTGGCTTCCGCTTCGATGGCTCACGCCGCCGCCGATGAGATAAAAGTGGTCTACCATATCAACGACGCCTCCGTCGCTCGCGCCGCCATGAACAACGTGAACAACGAACTCAACGCCAGCCCGGGCGACAAGATCGTCGTCGTGACCCACGGCAAGGGCATCGATTTCCTGCTCAACGACGCCAAGGACGACAAGGGCGCCTTCGAGCCCCAGGTCGCCGCGCTGAAGAATCGCGGCGTCGATTTCCGCGTCTGCAACAACACCCTCCAGTCCCGTCATCTGGGCCCTGACGCCGTCATCATGGAAGCGAAGGTGGTGCCTTCCGGCGTGGCGGAAATCACCCGACTCGAAGCCAAGGAAGGCTACGTCTACATCAAGCCCTGATCTGGCCGACCAAGCCGTCGATTACCGGCGGCTTCTCACAACACGAAAGGTTTTTCTTCCCCGCCAGACACTGGGCCAGATTTCTGGTTTCACCGTATGTCTCCTCCTGCAGCGGCCACCCGGCCGCTTTTTTTATGCAGTGCGGATGAAGTGCTCGCGGTAATGCTTCATCTCGTCGATGGATTCGTAGATGTCGGCCAGCGCTTCATGTTTGTTGGACTTCTTGAATTCCTCGGACAAGCCGGGTCGCCAGCGCTTGGCCAGTTCCTTCAGCGTGCTGACGTCGAGATTGCGGTAATGGAAGAAGGCTTCCAGCTGCGGCATGTAGCGCGCCAGGAAACGGCGGTCCTGGCAGATCGAATTGCCGCACATCGGTGAGGTACGGGCCGGAACGTGCTGCTTCACGAACTCCAGCATCTGCGCCTCGGCCTCGGCCTCGCTCAGCTGCGACGCCTTGACGCGATCGATCAGCCCCGACTTGCCGTGGGTGCCCTTGTTCCAGTTGTCCATCGCATTCATCACCTCGTCGGGCTGATGCACCACCAGAACGGGGCCTTCGGCCACGGTGTTGAGGTCGGCATCGGTGACGACGATGGCGAGCTCGATGATGCGATCGGTGTCGGGCGACAGGCCGGTCATTTCCATGTCGAGCCAGAGCAGATGCGTGGGGTTCAGGGCCATATCAGCGTTCCTTCGAAAAACAGGCCGCCATTTTCGCACACGACGCGTCCGGCGCTGGCGCAATTGCGGACGTGTGACGATAATGGGCAAATCCCCCGAAAGGAGACCCGCATGAAAATCCTGACCGCGCTATTCTGTGGCACGCTGCTGGCCAGCGGCGCCCATGCCGCACCCTTTGCCAAGGGCGACCCCGTCAAGGGCAAGGCCCTGCACGACAAGGCCTGCATCAGTTGCCACGCCAGCATGTACGGCGGCGACGGCAGCAAGATGTATACGCGCGCCGACCGCAAGGTCAAGAACGCGCAGCAACTCGCTGCCCGCATTTCGGCCTGCAACGCCAACACCGGCGCCGGCTGGTTCCCGGAGGACGAGGCCCACGTCGCCGCCTACCTCAATCAGCAGTATTACAAATTCAAGTAAGGATTGACTGCCATGACCACCATTGTCGAAGAACTTGTCCGCAAGAAATGCGCGCCCTGCGAAGGCGGGGTTGCTCCGCTGACCGACGCGCAGATCAACCCGCTGCTGAAAGGCCTGTCCGGCTGGCAGCGCGATGGCGTGAAGATCGCCAAGGAATACAAATTCAAGGACCACTACCAGGCGCAGGCCTTCACCAACGCCGTGATGTGGGTGTCGCACCGCGAAGACCACCATCCCTACCTGATCGTCGGCTACAACACCGTCAAGGTCGAATTCTGGACGCACGCCATCAGCGGCCTTTCCGAGAACGACTTCATCTGCGCGGCCAAGGTCGACAGCCTGCTTGAGCTGTGAGCCTCAAGTTGCTTCGCATTTCATCCGTTTAGCTCCCTGATTTTTGTTAATAAAGGGGCGACGCGATCATGAACTGGATGGAAATCATCGGCGCCCACGTCATGTGGAAACAGCGCCTGACCGCGTTTCTGGCAGGCAACAGTACGGAACAGCTCGATCCCGACACGATCAGGCTGGACGACCGTTGCGCGCTGGGGAAATGGATATACGGCCCAGGCAAAAACATGTCTGAATTGCCCCGATATGAGGAAGCGCGCGGCTTGCATGCCCAGTTCCACCAATACGCAGCGGATATAGTGAGCCTGCACCTGAGCGGAAATACGGCCGAGGCCGAGAAACTGCTGCAGGGCGACTATTCCAGGCTGTCCGAGAAACTCAAGCACCGACTTATCGGCCTGTCCAATCAGGTCAAAGCGGCCAGCGACGGAATCCCGCGATTCTGAACATCCTGACTGGCCAGGTCGTCGCCGCATTCAGCCGCCGCTTCATTGTCGCGACCGCCGACGGTGATCTTCCCTGTCAGGTAAAAGGCCGTCACCTGCAGGTGGTGTGCGGCGATCGCGTCGAAATCCGGCGCGACCGCGATGCCGGCGTGATCGAGGGGGTGCTCCCGCGCACCAGCCTGCTGTATCGTTCCGACGCCTTCAAATCCAAGGCCATCGCCGCCAACGTCACCCAACTGGCCGTCGTGGTCGCGGCACGCCCGAGTTTCTCGATGGAACTGGTGCAGCGCTGCGTTCTCGCCGCCGAAGACCAGGGTATCGCCAGCCTGCTGATCCTCAACAAGGCCGACCTGCCGGAAACATCGGCCGCGCGCGAACGCCTGGCTCTGCTCACCCGGCTTGGCTATCCGCTCG
>JAJYXA010000049.1 GCA_021791235.1 Pseudomonadota bacterium | reverse complement strand
AAGTTCCATTTGGTGCCGGCGGCCTTCAGCACTTCCAGGGTGTCGATGCCGAGGCGGTGGAAGATCAGCGAGAGTTCGTTCATCAGTGCGATGTTGAGGTCGCGCTGGGTGTTCTCGATCACCTTGGCGGCTTCGGCCACCTTGATCGAACTGGCGCGGTGCACGCCGGCGGCAATCACGCTGCCATAGAGCGCCGCCACCTTGTCCAGCGTGGCGGCGCCGTCGCCCGACACGACTTTCACGATCTTGGTGATGGTGCGTTCCTTGTCTCCGGGGTTGACGCGCTCGGGCGAATAGCCGACGTGGAAATCCCGCATCCATTTCATGCCCGACTGTTTTTCCAGGATGGGAATGCAGACCTCCTCGGTGGCGCCGGGGTAGACTGTCGATTCGTAGATGACCGTGGCGCCCTTTTTCATGTATTTGCCGACGGTGGTGGAGGATCCGACCAGCGGCGAGAAATCGGGAATGTGCGCCCCGTCGACCGGGGTGGGCACGGCGACGACGATGAAATCGGCTTTCGCCAGGTCGGCGGGGTCGGTGGTCACGGTCAGCTGCGTGGCCGCCTTGAGGTCGTCCGTCGACACTTCGCCGGTGGGGTCGCAAAATCGACGGTAATGCTCGATTTTTTCAACCGAGAGGTCATAGCCGATGGTGGTCATCTTCTTGCCGAATTCCACCGCCAGCGGCAGGCCCACGTAGCCCAGCCCGACAACCGCAACAACGCTCATGCCTGGATTCCCCATGAATAGAAAGTCTTTACTGTCGCCCGGATTGTATCGAATTTACAGGACGCTGCCCGTTCATGTCCGACGGCTGACAGGCCGGTTGAACAGCAAGCTGCGTACCAGTTGGGTGTTGATCGTCCTCGTTCTGGCCTCGCCCGTCCGCGCCGACGTGGCCGACATGTTATCCCGCATCAAACCGGGCGTGGTCGGCGTCGGCGTCTTCAATCCCAGCGGCAGCCCGCGCGCCAACCTGCAGGGCACCGGCTTTGCCGTGCTGGACGGGCGTCACATCGTGTCGTGCGCGCACATATTCGCGAAGCCGCTGGACAGCGAAAAAAAGGAGACCCACGCCATCTTCATCGGGCGCGACCGCCAGGTGGCGATTCGCCCCGCCCGTCTGATCGCAACCGACCGGGCGCGCGACCTGGCGCTGCTGAAAATCGAGGGCGATCCGCTGCCGGCGCTGAAGCTCGGCGATTCCAGCCTTGCGCGCGAAGGCTGGCAACTGTATTTCACCGGCTACCCCATCGGCTCGGTGCTGGGGCTCAACCCGTCCACCCACCGCGCCGGACTGGCCGCCATCATTCCCATTTTCACCCCGGTTGCGGCTGCGTCGCAATTGAATGCGCGCACGCTGCGGCAGGCGAAAGAGCCCTACGAAGTCTACGAGCTCGATGCCATCGCCTACCCTGGCAACAGCGGCAGCCCGGTATGGCACCCCGACACCGGCGAGGTGCTGGGCGTGGTCAATTCGGTGTATGTGAAAGGTGCGAAGGAAGCCGCACTCTCCGCGCCGAGCGGGATCAGCTACGCCATTCCGGTGAAGTACGTGCACCGGCTGCTGGAGCAGGCGCTGCCGAAAACGCCCGATCGATCCGCCCCCTAGCAGCCTGTCGGGCTGCTAGTCGAGAATCACGCTCTGGCCGGGCGTCGGCGCGCTGGCGTCCCAGCCGAACCGCGCCTGCAAATCGGCGGCGAATCCGGTCGCCACGGCGTCCTCGCCGTGCACCACGAACACCCGGCGCGGTCTGCTGCGAAAGTGCGCCAGCCAGGCGAGCAGCGCGCTGCGGTCGGCGTGCGCCGACAGCCCGCCCAGGGTGTAGAGGTCGGCGCGCACCGGGATGTCCTCGCCCAGCAGGCGCACGCGTTTGGCGCCGTCGACCAGGCGGCGGCCGAAAGTGCCGGCGGCCTGGAAGCCGGTGATGAGGATGGTCGATTCGCGGCGCGGCAGGTTGGCGCGCAGGTGGAACTTGATGCGCCCCGCTTCGCACATGCCGCTGGCCGAGATGATGACGGCGCCCCCCGTGATGCGGTCGAGCGCCTTGGATTCCTCCACATCCTCGACGAAATCGAGCTTGCGAAAATGCGCGGCGCCGCCGTGCCTGCTCATCAGCGCGTGGGTTTCGGCATCCAGCAAAGCCATGTGCCTGAAGGTGATTTCGGTGGCCGCGGTGGCCATCGGCGAATCGACGAAAACGGAAAGCATGGGAATGCGCGCCTGCCGCGTCAGGTCGGCCAGCAGGTAGAGCATGTCCTGGGTCCGTCCCACTGCGAAGGCGGGCACGATGACGTTGCCGCCTTTCCTCTCGATGGTGTCGTTGATCGCCTCCACCAGTTCGTCCTGCGTCGCTTCCATGCTCTTGTGATCGCGGTTGCCGTAGGTCGACTCGACCAGGAGATAGTCGGCGTCGTGGATGTGCGTGGGGTCGCGCAGCAGCGGCCGCGCGGGCTGGCCGAGATCGCCGGAAAACACGATCTTGCGCCGGCGCGCGCCCTCGCCCACCCACACCTCGACGATCGCCGAGCCGAGAATGTGGCCGGCGTCGCGGAAGATGCAGCGCACCCGCGGGTGCGGCGCGATTTCCAGATCGTAGTCGACCGGATTCAGGTGCTTCAACGAGGCCTGCGCCTGCGCAACGGTATACAGCGGCGCCGCGTCGCGCGGCGGCGCTGCCACGGATGGCGCTGCGTGATCACGCAGCACTCTGCGCGCGGCTTCACGCCTGGCCATGCCCTGCCGGAAGCGGTTGAGGTTGGCGTATTCGGCCTCCTTTTCCTGGATGTGCGCCGAATCCGGCAGCATCACCGCCAGCAGGTCGCAGGTGGCGCGCGTAGTGTGCACCGTGCCCCGGAAGCCGAGCGCGACCAGACGCGGCAGCAGGCCGGAATGGTCGATGTGGGCGTGGGTGAGGATGACGAAATCGATGGTGCGCGGATCGAAATGGAAGGCGCGGCGGTTTTTCTCGCGCGTCTCGCGGCCGCCCTGGAACATGCCGCAATCGACCAGAAAGCGCACGCCGTCCGCTTCCACCAGATAGCTGGAGCCGGTCACTTCGCGCGCCGCGCCGAGAAATGTCAGTTTCATGCAATGTATCCTTTGCCGGTAGCTGCGGGAGCGCCGGCTCGCCGCCATGGTAATCGGCCGAGTGCGTTTGCCGCCAGGAATGTGCCGGGTTGCGCCCTGGGCGTCCGTTCGATGCGCCGTTCAGATATCCGGGTTGTCGAGACAGACCAGCAGCGCATCCGCAAGACCGCGCATCTCGTCGGCAGACGTTATATACGGCGGCATGGCGTATACGGTGTTGCCGATCGGGCGAATGAACACGCCCAGCGCCAGCGCCGCCTGGTGAAAACGGGTGGAGAAGTCCGGCGCGGCGTCCGCCACGTCGAAGGCCCAGATCATTCCCAGATGACGGAAGTGGCGCACCCGTGGGTGAGCCGCCACTTCTTCCAGTTCCTTTGTGAATTCGACAGCCTTGGCCCGGTTGGCGGCGACGACTTGATCGTGTTCGAAGATGTCGAGCACCGCCAGCGCCGCCCGGCAGGCGAGCGGGTTGCCGGTGTAGGAATGCGAATGCAGAAAGCCGCGCGCGGTGGCATCGCCGTAAAACGCGGCGTAAATATCGTCCGTCGCCAGCACGGCGGACAGCGGCAGGTAGCCGCCGGTGATGCCCTTGGACAGGCAGATGAAGTCGGGACGGATCGCGTGAGGGGTGAGGGGTGAGGGGTGAGGCCCGAGGGGCGCGGTTTCGGCAGGGGTATCCCCTCGCAGGAATTCGGCTGCCTGCTCGAAGGCGAACATCGTGCCGGTGCGGCAAGAAACGCTGCCCCCGGACTCGGCGGGCGCGGAGCGCCGGGGGCGGGAAGGGGGCGCGGTTTCGGCATGCGTATCCGCCTGCGGGAGCAGGGTGGCTTGTTCAAAGGCGAACATGGTGCCGGTGCGGCCGAAACCCACGGCGATCTCGTCGGCAATCAAATGCACCTTGTATTGGGTGCATAGTTCTCGCGCGCGGGCCAGATAGGCCGGGTGATGCATCGCCATGCCCGCCGCCCCCTGCACCAGCGGTTCGACGATGAAGGCGGCCGTTTCGCCGGCGTGCCCGGCAAGATGCGCCGCCAGCGCATCGGCGCAGCGCAGCGCATAGGTCTCGGCAGACTCCCCGGGCTCGGCCAGCCGCGCGTCGGGGGTGGGCACCTGCACCGTGTGCCGCAGCAAGGGCGCATACGTGTCCTTGAACAGGGGGGTGTCGGTCACCGACAGCGCGCCGACGGTTTCGCCGTGGTAGCCGTTCTTGAGACTGACAAAGCCGTTCTTCTCCGGCCGGCCTGAGTTGCGCCAGTAGTGGGCGCTCATTTTCAGCGCGATTTCGGTGGCCGAGGCGCCGTCCGAACCGTAAAACGCATGGCCGAGCCCAGTCAGCTTTGCCAGCCGCTCCGACAGTTCCACCACCGCTTCATGGGTCGCGCCGGCCAGCATGACGTGCTCGATTTTG
>JAJYXA010000128.1 GCA_021791235.1 Pseudomonadota bacterium | reverse complement strand
GTTACAGTTGCCCAAGGACCTGCGCGAAAAGCCGCGCAGGCCGGTGAATTCAGACGTTGAAGCTGTAGAAAAACTCCATTTCACGCGGGGACGGCCGCCCCAAATGGCGTGGATTACTCCGCGACATTTGTCATTTCACCGCCCGATTTTGATTTCGCCGTGCCGTCGACGCGGACCTCCGCGTCAAGCCGGTGACATGCCCGTTGGACAGGACCGCGCTTGTCCTTTTCCGTTACGCCGCATACTCCTTCGACCAGCGCAAGATCCGGCCGGCCCGAAGCCAGGTAATGCTCTCCGTCACGTCCGGCCAGATGGAGCACGAATGGTCGCATCTGCTGGCCAAGCTCGAGGTCCGCAATCCTGCGCTTTGTCGGACCTGGCGGGACGCGGGGGTGCCGGCGCCCCACCCCCTGTTCAGGGTGCGGGCAGGCGCAGTCGAACCATGGGAGCGCCAGTGAAGAAATGCCGTCCGGCAGTTCGCCGCAGTCGCGGCGGCCCCGACGGGCTGCGCTCCGAGCTCAGACCTTGGGCGGCAATATTTGCTGGTCACAGAGCATAGAATGATAATTCTGTTTCCGATGCGGCTTTGGCGCCGGCCATGAAAGTCTATTCGGCGGCAATCGACCCCAACCCGGCGGCCGTGCTCCGTGTCAGGCCCAGGAAAATCGATGGAGGAACAAAGCGATGACTGAAAGAACCGGACGCTGCCTTTGCGGCGCTGTGAGCTTCACGCTCTCCGCAGATCCCCTGCTCACCCGGGTCTGCTGGTGCCGCGATTGCCAGCACCTCGCCGCAAACGGAACGGTGAATCTGCTCGTTCCCGCCGACGGGCTCGCCATTTCCGGGCCGCTCGCCGAGCACACGAAGACCGCCGACAGCGGTAACGAGGTGACGCGTCAGTTTTGCCCCAGTTGCGGCACGCATCTTTTCGCCAAGTCCTCTGCCCGCCCGCAGTTCAGGGTTGTCCGCGCTGGCAACCTGGACGATCCGTCATCCGTTCAGCCGAGCATGAACATATGGGCGGCAAGCGCACCTGGCTGGGCCTGCCTCGATCCGACGCTAGAGCGGGTGGAGCAGCAGCCCGCGGCGCCCCCATCGCCCGCGGGTCGGACCTGATCGGTCATTCACCGCGGCCTGGTGCGATGAGGCCGACAGTCGGGCTAAAGCCCGACCTACCCATCAGCAGCGGCATGACTGACTACTGGCAGGCGGTGCGCGATGAGCCATAGCTCGGGGAAGCCATGAAAACTATCGGCATGATCGGCGGCATGAGCTGGGAATCAACCGTGCCGTATTACCGGATCGTCAATGAGACGGTCAAGGAGCGGCTGGGCGGCCTGCACTCCGCCAGGCTCGTCCTCGTCAGCGAGGACTTCCAGGAAATCGAGCGCCTGCAACAGGCCGGCGCATGGGATGAAGCCGGACGCGCGATGGCGGACGCGGCCAGATCCCTCCGGGCGGCCGGGGCCGATTTTCTGGTGCTGTGTACCAACACGATGCACAAGGTGGCCGACGCCATCGAAGCCGCCGTGGATATACCGCTGCTTCACATTGCCGACCCGACGGCGGAGGCGATCAAGCGCTCCGGGATGAAGAAGGTCGGCCTGCTCGGGACGAGATTTACGATGGAGCAGGATTTCTACCGCGGCCGGCTGAGCGAGCGCCACCATCTTGAAGTCCTCGTCCCGGACGAGACCGATCGCGCAACCATCCACGCCGTGATCTACGAAGAGCTGTGCCTGGGCAAGGTGCTGGCCGATTCGCGCCGGCAATACCAGCGGATCATCCGGAGGCTGGTCGATGACGGCGCCGAAGCGATCATCCTCGGCTGCACCGAGATTTCGATGCTGATCGGCCCGCAGGATTCGCCGGTTCCGGTGTTCGACACGACCCGCATTCACGCGCGCGCGGCGGCCGAATGGGCGCTTGCCCCCGTTCCCGGGCGCGCCCCTCAGGCGCGGCCGGACGAGGGGATCGCAACGATCCGCCCCGTCAGCGCCGGCGACGCCGATTCGATCGCCCGGATCTACAACCATTTCATCCTCAACACGATCGTCAGCTTCGAGGAGCAAGCGGTCTCCGCGCAGGAGATCGCCGGGCGCATCGCCGAAGTCGCGTCGGCATCCTTGCCGTGGCTGGTCGCGGAGCGCGACGGGCAGATCATCGGCTACGCCTACGCCTCGAAGTGGAAGGGGCGCTGCGCCTATCGCTATTCCGTCGAGAGCACCGTCTATCTCGATCCGGATTGCCTGGGCGAGGGGCTCGGAAGCGCGCTCTACGAACGCCTGTTCGCCGCACTCAGGGAGCGCGGCATGCACGTCGTCATCGGCGGCATCGCCTTGCCCAATCCCGCCAGCGTCGCCCTCCACGAGAGACTGGGCATGAAGAAGGCGGCTCACTTCAGCGAAGTGGGCTTCAAGCTCGGCAAATGGATCGACGTCGGCTACTGGCAGGCCGTCCTTTGATCCCCCGGACGTCCCGTCTTGCGGGCGCGATGCCGAACAAAGGGGGCCATTGCCGCGCCTTGCCAACTTCCGCATAGGCCGAGCGGAGTTCCATGAGATTATGATGCTTTAGAACCAAAGGACTCGCCAATCATGAAACCGAATCTTCACAAAGCACCGCTGCTCTTCGCAACGCTCATGCTGTTGAGCAGTGTCGCGGCCAGCGCCAATGAAACAGCAGGGTCGGCCACCGGCACTTCGACCGGCGTGGTCGGCAAGGTGGAGAAAGCCATCGAACACGGGGCGAAGGCCGCCGCACACGGAGTCGAGCGGGGCGCGAAGGCGGCCGCTCGCGGCGTTGAACGCGGAGCGAGCGCCGCTGCGCGGGGCGTCGAGCGGGGCGCGAAGGCAACCGGCAATGCCGCCCATACCGTCGCCAAAAAGATAGGCGGCTCGACCGCCTCATCATCGTCGCCAGACAAATAAGACGCCTCATTCATGCCGTGCGATTGCGCGCTCCGTCTCCTTAATCGCTGCGTCGGCGACAGGAATCGCCCGCCCCTGCGCAGCGCCGACCCGCGGCATCGCCGGAGGCCGCCCTCGTGAAGGCCGCGTTCATCGTCTTCGAGCGCATGACCTCGCTGGACTTCATCGGCTTCTACGATCCGCTGACGCGCCTGAAAACCATGAACATCATTGACGATTTCGAATGGCGCATCTGCTCGAATTCGCCGCGCGTGCGCGACGACCGGGGGCTCGTGATCGGGGCCGATTCGGTGAATGAGCCGCTCGATGCCTGCACATGGTGGCGAGGATCGCCGGCGCCGACGCGCGCGAGCGGATCGCCGCGCAGATGGACTACCCGTACCGGTGGCAGCCCTAGCCTCGGCCCATCCCGCTCCCCGGGGTGGGCGTAGAATCCCCGCCTGCCGAGACTTGCGCACCGGCACGCCGGAAGACCGCAATGACCACGCCCCGACATGAAGCCTGAGGCCCGGATCGATTTCGCCCGGCAGGAGAACATCGCGCCGCTGCTGCCGGGATTCGCCGCCGAGGCGAACGGGCTCATCGCGGCCGACCTCGACATCCGCTGCGCCTTCGAGGACGAACAGAGCGAGCGGCGCTACTGGGAGATAAAGGACTTCTCCCGCGTGCCCTGCGGCGGCACCCACGTCAGGCGGACGGGCGAGGTCGGCCCGGTCCGGCTGAAGCGCAACAACATCGGCCGCGGCAAGGAGCGGGTCGAGATATTTCTCGATCGCTGAAGCGATCGGGATCAAACCATCGGGGAAAAAACATGCGCGTTCTGATTCTCGGCAGCGGCGTCATCGGCACCACCACCGCCTACTACCTGGCCCGCGACGGCCATCAGGTGACGGTCGTCGAGCGCCAGCCCGGGCCGGCGCTGGAGACCAGTTACGCCAATGCCGGCGAGATCTCGCCCGGCTATTCGGCGCCGTGGGCGGCGCCGGGGGTGCCGCTCAAAGCCATCGGCTGGATGCTGATGCGCCACAGCCCGGTGGTCATCCGGCCGTCGCTGGACCCCGCGCTGTGGCGCTGGCTGGCGATGATGCTGCGCAACTGCACGGCGGCGCGCTATCGGATCAACAAGACCCGGATGGTCCGGCTGGCGGAGTACAGCCGCGACTGCCTGCGCGAGCTGCGCGCCGACACCGGCATCGAATACGACCAGCGCAGCCGGGGCACGATCCAGCTGTTCCGGACGCAGCGGCAGCTGGACGGGATCGGCAAGGACGTCGAGATCCTGAAGGATTACGGCGTGCCCTTCGAGGTGCTCGACCGGGACGGCTGCTGCCGCTACGAGCCGGCGCTCGCCAACGTGCGGGAGAAGTTCGTCGGCGCCCTGCGCCTGCCCGGCGACGAGACCGGCGACTGCTACAAGTTCACGCAGCGGCTGGCGAGCTTGGCCGCCGCGCTCGGGGTCGAATTCAAGTACGGCACCGCGATCGAGGCGCTGGTCCATGACGGCGGCCAGGTGAGCGGCGTGCGCACCGGCGCCGGGACGCTGACCGCCGACCGCACCCTGGTGGCGCTGGGCAGCTATTCGACGGCCATGCTCAA
>JAJYXA010000127.1 GCA_021791235.1 Pseudomonadota bacterium | reverse complement strand
TCCGATCTTCGATGGCCGCCACCGACACGCCCAGCCGCCCGGCGGCATCGCGGTCGATGTTCACGTAGGCCTGCAGGCCGTCGTTCTGCAGGTCGCTGGCGACGCCGGCCAGCTCCGGCAGCTGCTTCAGTCGCGCCACCAGCTTCGGCACCCACTCGGCCAGCGCATGCGCATCAGGCGAGCCCAGCATGAACTGGTACTGGGAGCGCGAGATGCGATCCTCGATGGTCAGGTCCTGCACCGGCTGCAGGTACAGCGTGATGCCGGGAACCCGCCTGACCGCCTCGGCCAGGCGCCGCATGACGGCCGTCACCGATTCCTTCCGCTGCGCCAGGGGTTTCAAGGCGATCTGCATGCGGCCGCTGTTGAGGGTGACGTTGCTGCCGTCCACGCCGATGAACGAGGACAGGTTTTCCACCGCCGGATCCTTGAGGATCTCGGCGGCCAGCGCCTGCTGGCGCGCGGCCATCGCGGCATAGGACACCGTCTGGTCGGCCTCGGTGATGCCCTGGATGAGGCCGGTGTCCTGCACCGGGAAGAAGCCTTTGGGGATCCACACATAGAGCGCGGCGGTCAGCGCCAGGGTGGCAACGGCCACCCACAGGGTCGCGGTCTGCCGGTCCAGCACCCAGGTCAGCGCCCGGCCGTAGGCCGCGACGATGCGCTGAAACTGCGGGTCGGGCTGGTGCTGCTTGTCGGCGCGCAGCAGGCGCGCGCACAGCATGGGCGTGAGCGTCAGCGACACCACCGCCGAGATCAGAATGGCCACGGCCAGGGTGATGGCGAACTCGTGGAACAGCCGCCCGACCACGTCGCCCATGAACAGCAGCGGGATGAGCACGGCAATGAGCGAGAAGGTCAGCGAGATGATGGTGAAGCCGATCTGCTTCGATCCTTTCAGCGCCGCCTCCATGGGCGATTCGCCATCCTCGACGTAGCGCGTGATGTTCTCGATCACCACGATGGCGTCGTCGACCACGAAGCCGGTGGCGATGGTCAGCGCCATCAGGGTCAGGTTGTTGATGGAGAAGCCGGCCAGGTACATGACGCCGAAGGTGCCGACCAGCGAGATCGGCACCGCCAGGCTGGGGATGATCGTGGCCGACAGCTTGCGCAGGAACAGGAAGATCACCATCACCACCAGCGCCACCGCCAGCAGCAGCGAGAACTCCACGTCCGCCACCGAGGCGCGGATGGTGGTGGTGCGGTCGGACAGCAGTGTGACGTCGATGGCACCGGGCAGGCTCGCCTTGAGGCCGGGCAGGGCGGCCTTGATGCGGTCGGCCACCTCGATGACGTTGGCACCAGGCTGGCGCTGCACGTTGAGGATGACGCCCGGTCGCGTGTTGGCCCAGGCGGCCAGGCGCGCGTTCTCGGCGCCGTCGATGACATCGGCGACGTCCTTCAGGCGGATCGGCGCGCCGTTCCGGTAGGCGATCACCAGATTGGTGTACTCATCGGCACTCTTCAACTGGTCGTTGGCGTCGATCGCCGAGGCACGCTGGGCACCGTCGAAGCTGCCCTTGGGCGTATTGACGTTGGCGGCGCCGATGGCCGCGCGCAGGTCTTCCAGCGACAGACCGGACGCCGCCAGCGCCTTGGGGTTGGCCTGGATGCGCACCGCCGGGCGGCGGCCGCCGGCCAGGCTGACCAGGCCGACGCCCGGCAATTGCGAAATCTTCTGCGCGATGCGGCTCTCCGTCAGGTCGTGCAGACGGGTCACCGGCAGCGACGGCGAGGTGACCGCCAGCGTGAGGATGGGCGCGTCGGCCGGGTTGACCTTGCTGTACACCGGCGGCAGCGGCATGTCGGTGGGCAGCAGGTTGGAGGCGGCGTTGATGGCGGCCTGCACCTCCTGCTCGGCGATGTCGAGGGTGAGGTCGAGGCTGAAGCGCAGGGTGATGACCGAGGCCCCGCCGGAACTGGTCGAGGACATCTGCTTGAGTCCCGGCATCTGCCCGAGCTGGCGCTCCAGCGGCGCGGTGATGGAGGCGGTGACCACGTCCGGGCTGGCGCCGGGATAGAGGGCCATGACCTGGATGGTCGGGTAGTCGACCTCCGGCAGGGCCGAAATCGGCAGCAGCCGGTAGGCCACCGCGCCGGCCAGCAGAATGGCCAGCATCAGCAGCGACGTGGCCACCGGCCGCAGGATGAAGAGGCGGGACGGATTCATCGCGGGGCCGTTTTATTCGGCGCTGCCGCGGTCGCCACGTTGTTTGCCGCCCTTGCCGGGGGCAGCCTTTGCACCCGGCACGATGATCTCGGCCCTGGCGCCATCGCGCAGCTTGTCGGCGCCATCGATGACCACCTTGTCGCCCGCCTTGATCGCGCCGGTCACCGCCACCCATTCGCCGTCCACCGCTCCGGGGGTGACCGGCAGCATCGCCACCTTGCCGCCCGCATCGACGCGGTAGACGAAACTGCCCTTGTCGCCGCGCTGGATGGCCGCACTCGGGATCGCCACGACCTGATGCAGGGTATCGAGCAGCAGACGGATGTTGACGAACTGGTTGGGGAACAGCGCGTTGTCGCGGTTGGCGAACCCGGCCTTGATCCGGATGGTGCCGGTGGCCGGATCGATCTGGTTGTCGGTCGTGAGGAGGCGGCCATTCGCCAGGTGATGCGTCTGCTCGCGGTCCCATGCCTCGACCGGGATGGCTTCGTGCGCCGCGACCCTGCGGTTGATGGCCGGCAGGTTCACCTCCGGCACGGCGAACACCACCGTGGTGGGCTGCAGCTGCGCGATGGTGGCCAGCCCGTTGGCATCGCTCGCGTGCACCTGGTTGCCGGGATCCACCTGGCGCAGGCCGATGCGGCCTGAAGCCGGTGCGGTGACGCGGGTGTATTCCAGCTGCAGTCCGGCATTGGCCACCTGGCTGCGATCCGATTCGACCGTGCCCTGGTACTGCCGCACCAGGGCTTCCTGGGTTTGGACCTGCTGGCGGGCGATGGCGTCCTTGCCGAGCAGTTCCTGGTAGCGCGCCAGGTCGAGGCGGGCGTTGTCGAGCAGAGCAGTATCGCGCGTCAGCAGCCCGCGAGCCTGGTCGAGCTGGATCTGGAACGGGCGCGGGTCGATCTCGGCCAGGAGCTCGCCCATCCTGACCATCTGGCCTTCGCGGAAATTCACCCGGAGCAGGGTACCGTCGACTTTCGCGCGCACGCTCACCAGGTTGCGCGGCGTCACCGTGCCGAGCGCATTCAGCCAGACTCGGATGTCGGTGCGGCGAACTGCGGCCACCGATACCGGCTGCGCACGGTTGCCGCCCGCGCCTTTCATGCCGACACGTCCGCCGCCCGATGCGGACGCGGGCTGGGCGCGATGGGTGCTCCAGTACCAGACGCCGCCGATCAGGCTGACCAGAACGATGGCGATGAGGGCGGTGCGAAGGGGATGCCGATGGCGGCGGGAGAGAGCGGGTTCGGTGCCCATATCGGAATTATTGTGCGGTGAGGTTGGCGAATCATCTTATGTGGCTTGCGGAAGCGGAATCGTTCCCCGCAACGGCAGCATTTTCCATGGTACTTCCATTTTTGCATCAGCAGATTCGCGGCAGCGGATCGTCTTCCAGCTCGTCCAGCACGCGACGGCCGCCAAGGCCGGTTTCCAGGATCACCCGTGCGCCCCCCGTTTCGATGCGGCCGATGATGCGGGCCTCCCGTCCCTCTGGCAGGGTGTGCCAGCGGGCGAGCACTTCGTCGGCGGCAAAGGGATCGGCGACGGCGACGACGCGGCCTTCGCAGGCCAGGAAATAGGGATCGTAGCCCAGCATTTCGCAGACCGACACGACTTGCGGACGCAGGGGCACCGCGTTCTGCTCGAGCACCACGCTGTGGCCGCTGGCTCGTGCGATTTCATGGGTGACGGTGGCGAGGCCGCCGCGCGTCGGGTCGCGCATGAACTTGAGGTCGGGGAAATCGCGCACGGCGCGCGTCAGCGGCAGTACCGAGGCCGAGTCGGAACGCAGCTCGCCGGAGAGGCCGAATTGCTCGCGTGCCAGCATCACCGCAATGCCGTGATCGCCCACCGGGCCGGATACCAGCACCACGTCGCCCGGCGCGATGCGGTCCATGGCGAGCCGTGCTCCTGCGCGTTTGATGCCGATGCCGGTGACGGAGAGATACAGGCCGCTGCCTTCGCCGCGGCGCACTACCTTGGTGTCGCCGGCCACCACCGCAACGTGGTTCTGCCGCGCAGCTCTCGCGAAGCTCGTGATGTAGCGGTCGAGCGCGCCGATTTCCAGTCCTTCCTCGATGAGCGCGGACACGGTGAAGTAGAGCGGATCGGCACCGGCCACCGCCAGGTCGTTGACCACGCCGTGCACGGCCAGCGAGCCGATGTCGCCGCCGGGGAATTCGAGCGGCTCGACGGTGAAGCCGTCGGTGGTGACCATGATGTCGCCGTCCACATGCGGCAGCGTGACGGCGTCGGCGTCGGTATCGAGCAGCGGGTTGCCGAGGTGGCGATTGAAGATGTCGGCAATGAGTTCGCGCATCAGGCGGCCGCCGTTGCCGTGCGCGAGAAGGATG
>JAJYXA010000016.1 GCA_021791235.1 Pseudomonadota bacterium | reverse complement strand
CAGCGGCGGCGACCTGCTGGCGCGACGGTTTCTTGCGCAGCGACAGATAGCCCACCGCCTGCCCGTCGCGCAGGATGGGCGTCACGGTGGCCCGTACCCAGTAGTGGTCGCCGTTCTTGCAGCGGTTCTTGACGATGCCGCGCCACGGCCGGCCGGCCTTCAAGGTGTCCCACAGGCTCTGGAACGCCCACTCCGGCATGTCCGGATGGCGCACGATGTTGTGGTTGACTCCGACCAGCTCGTCTTCCGCGTATCCGGCGATCCGGCAGAAGGTCTCATTGACGCTGGTGATGATGCCCTTGAGATCGGTCCGGGAGATGAACACCTCGGATTCGTCGTAATCGACTTCGCGCTGGGTGACGGGCTGATTGTTTTTCATTGATGCGATCCTTGGCCGGCGGGGCCGACGTTTGCCCGCTGCAGGGCGGTTGATACGCTATTTCACCGTATGTCCTTTGACGTACATCAAGGATCGATGGCGGGACGGTGAATGCCGTCGCATGAAATTATTCATGCGCCCATAATATCTTTCGGGCAGCGTCGGCGACTTGCCGCTGCGCACCCGGCAGCCTGCCGGGCAGGATAGGAGCAGCGGATCAGGCGGCCGTGCCGCGGACCGTCAGCAGGGGGCTGGGTCGCCCGACGTGATAGCCCTGCGCATAGTCGATGCCGAAGCGCCTCACCTCGTCCAGAATGGACTCGTCCTCGACGTATTCCGCGATCGTCTTGATCTGCAGCTCCTTGGCGAGTGTGACGATGCTCTTGGCGAAGGCCCGGTATTCGCCGTCGGCGAGGATGTTGCGGATGAACTCGCCCTCGATCTTGATGTAATCGACCGGGAAGCGCTTGATGTAGTGGAAGGAGGAATAGCCCGAGCCGAAATCGTCGATGGCGAAGCTGAAGCCCCGCGATTTCAGGTCCAGCACGAATTTTTCCAGCAGAGCCAGATTGCTGACGGTTTCCCGTTCGGTGATCTCGAACACGATGCGGCTCGGGGCGATCGCGTAATCGAGCACCAGCTTGTGGATGCGGCCGATGAATTCGCCCACGATCAGGGCCTTGGGCGACAGATTGACGAAGAGCATGCCCTGGTAGCCCTGCTCCCTGATCTGGGCGAAGGCCTTCTCGATCAACTGGTAGTCCATCTTGTGGGCCAGGCCCATGGCCTCGGCTTCCTCGATGAACTCGTTGGCGGCGACGACTTCGTCGCCGACCTGGATGCGCATCAGCAGTTCGTGAATGATCGCTTCGCCGTTGGCCGTGTTGATGATGGGCTGGAAGTAGGGCAGGATGCGCCGGTCCTCGATCGCCCGGACGATCATCAGGCCCTTGTCGCTGGCCTTCTTGAACACCTCCGCCATCTCGTCCTCGCTGGGGAAGGCGACGCAGTTCTTCCCGGTCCGCTTCGCCTTGTACATCATGTTGTCGGCGACCAGGAACAGATCGCGCGGGTTGTCGCCGTGCTCGGGGAATATGGCGATGCCGATCGAGGTCGTCGCCTTGATCCGGGTGCCGTCCGGCGTATCCAGGTGGAAGGCTTCGAGCAGCTCGGCGACGCGCTGGGCGACCTGGTAGGCCTGCGATTCGCCGGCGTCGGGCAGGATGACGGCGAACTCGTCGCCGCCGTAGCGCACGATCATGTCGCCCTGGCGCACCGCCTGGTGCAACAACCGGGCGAAGGCCTGCAGGAATGCGTCGCCGAAGGAATGGCCGTAACGGTCATTGACGGTCTTGAAATTGTCCAGGTCCAGCACCATCACGCCGAACTCCTGGAGGTGGCGTCCCGCCCGGCCGACCTCGTAGCCCAGCAGCTCCCAGAACATGCGCTGATTGTAGAGGTTGGTCAGGGGATCGCGGGTCGCGTAGTATTCCAGATCCTTGGTGTATTTGTAGATGGCCTTGACCGAGCCGACCAGGTTGAGCAGCGTGGTCAGGATGCTGCCGATCACGATATGGCGCACCGGGTCCTGCGCCATCGTGGACTGCACCCCGATGCCGACGATGCCGCCTATCCTGGGGGTGTCGAGCAGCAGGGACTTGGTCTGCAGTTCGATGTCCCGGCGCGAGAGTTCCGGCAAGCCCTTGCTCTCGTCCGCGACGTGGTGGCTGATCTGCAGGATGCTCGCACCCCGGAAGTGGGGATTCATGGCCAGCTGCGCGCGCACGATCTGCTCGAAGAGCGCGACGGTGGTGGGCGATGGCGTATTGCGCCAGAACACCTCCCACTCGTAACCCTCGTCCTCGATGCGGAAGATCGTGAGCAGGGCGTAGGCGTCGATGATCGAATTGATCTCCAGCAGCAGGTCCTTGATGAACTCGCGCCAGTCGCGCACCACGTTGGAGGTGATGATGAATTTTTCCAGCAGCTTGATTTCGAACGTCAGGATGTCCTTGTCGACCGCGATGTTCTTCAGGCGATCGACCAGCAGGCTGATGTGGCGGAATATTTCATTGAATTCCTCGAAGCCCAGGTTGGTCCGGCTGACGTCCAACTGGTTCAAGTCCTTCATCGTGCCGACCGACTCGATCTTGGTCCGGAACAGGTCCATCGAAGATCTGAAGCGCTTCATGGCCAGGAGGTAGACCCCGCCCCCGGCGAGCAGCACCAGAGAGCTGAGGACCAGGAACAGGCCGATGAAATAGAGCCTCACCTTGGCCGAAATCGGCCGCAGCGTGTGCTCGATGGCCACGACCCCCAGGACCTCCCCCTGCCGGACGTTCCGATGGCACTGAAGGCAGGACGCCTCGGCCGCGAGCGGGTAGAAATAGCGGATCCGGCGCGGGTCGCGCTCGATCTCCTCCTTGCCGTCGGCGAACGCCCGGCGCACCTCTTCGGGCATGAGCGCCTGCCCGCTGCGGTCCGCAGGTTTTTCGACGGCGGCGCTGCGATACACCCTTATCCGGTGTTGCGCCTTGGGAAAGGCCGCTATGTCGGCGGCGATGGCGGCGTTCAGCAGCTGGCGCGTGCCGCCGCTGCGCAGATCCTGATAGAGGCTGTTGAACGACTGCCTGGCGATGCCTTGGGAGACTTCCAGCGTTTGCTCGGCGATCAGCCTTTCGTAAAGCAGGGAGGAGGTCAGGGAGGCGCCGAGGAAGATCAGCGCGGCGGTGGCCAGCGAAGCGATGAAAAAGAAGCCTCTCAGCGTTTTCAACTGGCGGGACAGTGCGGCGAGGAGGGTCTTCATCGGTGCTTTCTTGCTAAATCCGGAAACGATCCGCCCGCTGCGGCAGTTCGCGCGCTACCCAGTTCCGTCTTGCCCCACTTGTGCCAGCCCCAGGGTCGGCGGGAGGTTAGCCCATCGCGGCTGCCCACGAAAATAAATTGTGTCGATAAGGCTATTTATCGTCTGCCGGCAATGCCGGCAGACGGCGAGTCCCGGGCGCCGAAGACTCTAAAAGAGGCGTCCGGATATCGAATTGATATGAATCAAGGAAACCCGAGAACGAGACTGTCAGCCTTGACGGAACAGGGAGATCCGGGCTGTATGCCCGGCGAGTCCCGAGCAGGCCGTCGCCGCGGGGAGAACGGAAGACCAAGCGCCGATGGCGGCATACGGTTTTTAAATGCCGGAAACGGGGAGGGAAACATCATGAAGCACGCGGTAATCATTGCGCTGGCCCTTGGCGCAGTCTTGTGGGGTGCATCGTCTGCGCCCGTCTTTGCGAACGCGTCGATCGAGGAGGCGCTGGTTCCGCCGCCAAACGTTCCGCCGCCGATCCATCGCGACCATCCGGCGCGGGTGATCGTGCGGCTGGAGACCAAGGAAGTCGTCAAGGAGATCGCCGATGGCGTGCGCTACGACTTCTGGACCTTCAACGGTTCGGTACCCGGACCCTTGATCCGGGTGCGCCAGGGCGATACGGTCGAGATGCATCTGAAGAACGATCCCCATTCGCACATGGCGCACAACATCGACATGCACGCGGTCATGGGGCCGGGTGGCGGCGCGGCGGTGTCGGTGACGGCGCCCGGGCACGAGAGCGTGTTCGAGTTCAAGGCGATGCGCGCCGGGCTGTACATCTATCACTGCGCCACGCCGCCGGTGCCGATGCACATCGCCAACGGCATGTACGGGCTGATCCTGGTCGAGCCGCCGCAGGGACTGCCGAAGGTGGACCACGAATACTATGTGGTGCAGGGCGATTTCTACACGACCAACGGCTACCATACCCCCGGCCTGCAGTCGTTCGACATGAAGAAGCTGCTGCTGGAGCAGCCGACCTATGTGCTGTTCAACGGCCGCGAAGGCTCGCTGACCGGCGCCAATGCGCTGCGCGCCAAGGTGGGCGACACCGTGCGCCTGTTCGTCGGCGACGGCGGCCCCAACCTGGTGTCCAGCTTTCACGTCATCGGCCAGATCTTCGACAGCGTCAATGTCGAAGGCGGCACCCTGGTCAACCACAACGTCCAGACCACGCTGATTCCGGCCGGCGGCGCGGCGATGGTCGAGATGCATACCCTGGTACCCGGTACCTTCCTGCTGGTGGACCACTCGATCACGCGCGCCTTCATGCAGGGTGCGCTGGGCCAGCTGGTG
>JAJYXA010000453.1 GCA_021791235.1 Pseudomonadota bacterium | reverse complement strand
TCCTTGCCGACGCCGGATTCACCGGTGACGAGCAGCGTACGCGCCTGCGCGGCGATGCGCGGCAATTGCGCCTCGATGCGGCGCAACGCCGGCGAGATGCCGAGGTCGGGCGCGTCGGCGTCCGCGACCGGGTGCGGCGCGGCGAGCGCGAGATGCTGGCGCAGCTTGTCGATCAGCGCGTCGATGTCGAAGGGCTTGGTGACGTAGTCGGCGGCGCCGTGTTTCAGCAGGCGCACCGCCTGATCGACCGCGCCGTAGCCGGTGATGAACAGCCAGGCCGGCAGGGCGGGCAGGCGTTCGGCCAGTTCCAGAAACAGGGCGTCGCCGCCCATGTCCGGCAGGTGGATGTCCGACAGCACCGCGCCGTAGACGTCACCCAGCAGGCATGCACGGCCTTCCGCGCCGGTGCGCGCCCAGTCGGCGAGCAAGCCGTCGAGTTCGAAGCGATCCATCAGGGATTCGCCCATGATGGGATCGTCCTCGATGAGCAGAATGCGTGTTTCAGCCTGCATCGGAATCCTCGTTCAATGGCAGGGCGACGCTGAAGCGGGTGTGATCCGGAACGCTCTCCACGTCGATGCTGCCGCTCAGCTGCTGCACCAGTTGGTAGGTCACCCACAACCCCAGGCCGTGACCTTCGCCCTCGCCTTCGCCGAAATAGGGCTCGAACAGATGCTCCCGGCGCCGCGCCGGAATGGCCGGCCCGGCATTGTCGACCGTCAGCACAAGCCGATCCGCATCGGGTCGGGCGACCACGCTCACCTGCCCGCCTTCGGGCGATGCGTGCACCGCGTTGAGCAGCAGGTTCAGCAGGATTTGCCGCACCTGGGCGGACGGCAGCGGCAGCGGTTCGGCCAGGCCGTTTTCCCAGGCAACCTGAAGACGTTTCGCCTGGGCGTCGGCTGCCACCAGCGTGCGCACGTCTTCGATGTCGGCCCGGACGAGCGCATGCGATTCCAGACGCGCCTCCACCAGCAGTGCCGACACGGTGGCGCGAATCTGGGTGAGGCCGCGCTCGATCAACGACAGGGTCTTTTCCGTTCGCGGGTCGACTTCGCCCGCGTGGTGCCGGTTGCTGATGGCGTTCAACATGCCGCCCAGCGGATTGTTGACCTCGTGGGCGATGCCAGCCGACAGGCGCCCCAGCGCCGCCAGCCGGTCGCTTTGCGCCAGGTGCTTTTCCAGCGCCTGCTTGTTGCGGAGTTCTTCCAGCATGTCGTGAAAGCGATGCGCGAGCTGGCTCACTTCATCCCCGCCGGCGGGGAACTCGCACTGGATGGCTTCGGGCGATTCGCGGCCGACGCGGCCCAGGCAGTCGGCCAGATGCGACAGCGGCTCGGCCAGGCGCTTGCCTGCGAGCCAGCCCACGGGCACCAGCAGCAGCAGGGCCGGCAGGCTGGCGAGCAGCATGCCTTGCGCCACCGCGGCAAAGCGCGGCTTGAGCAGGCCGGTGTCGTAACGCTGCACGAGATGGCCGAGCTCCACCCCGTCTTCGGCCAGCACCGGAGTCAGCACGTAAAGGTAATTGTCGCCGGCTTGCTCGAAAACACGTTCCTCGTGAGAAACACCGGCACCCTGCCTGGACATGAAGTCCTCGGGCAGAAAGGTGATGCGCTCCTGTACCGGGAAGCGGCGCGGATTGGAGGCGGCAAACACCAGGTTGCGCCTGTCCAGCAGCACGAAATCCCGGCCCGGCCCTTCTTCATGGTCGAGCGGAGAGCGCAGGGTTTCATAGGCTTGCCAGGTGTCGTCGTGCAGCAGGGCGGGACGCAGGGTGCGCGAAAGCGCGCGGCCGAGGCTTGCGGCCTGGGAAATGAAGCTTTGCCGCGCGTCCTCGTACCCGCGCCAGACCAGCAGCGCGGAAACCGACGCCGTGGCGACCAGGATCACCAGCACCAGGGCGATGGGCGTTTTGATCCGGTAACTCAGTTGATTGAGCATTTCAGCTCCCCAGGTAACGCCAGTTTTGTTCGATGCCGTCAAAAAGCGCGGGCGAACCTTCGACAAACCCGTCCAGATTGAGCAGGGCCAGCAGGTGCCGGCCCTGGGTGTCGCTTTCCATGCCGAGCAAGGCCCGGCGCATTTCCCTTAGTTGAGCCCTGGAAGTGCCTGGCGCGGCGACGATGGGCGGAAAACCGTAAGTCGGCGAGCGCCACACCACCCGGGTTGCGCGCGTCAGTTCGGGGTGCTGGCGGGCCAGCGTATCCCAGATATAGCCGTCCACCGCCCCGCCCTGCGCAAGCCCCGCCGCGCAGGCTTCGATCACCCGGCGGTGGCTCCAAGTGAAGAAGGTCTTGCGAAAAAAATGTTGCGGGTCATGGCCCAGCCGCTTGATTTCGGCTTGCGGCACCAGCCAACCGGAATTGGAATTGGGGTCGGAATAGGCGAACACCCGGTCGCGCAAATCGGCGATCGATCGCGTGCGGGCGTCGTCGGCGGACACGATGAGACAGGAACGGTACAGCGGCGCATGCTGGTAGCACGGCACCGCTACCAAATGCAGATTCTGTTTGTGCTGCACATAGGCACATAGGGGTAACCGCACAGCCAGGCCAGGTCCAGCTTTCCGGCTAGCAGGAGCTCGGTGATTTCGCGGTAGTTTGCGCGTTGGACAAAGCGCACAGGGCGGCCAAGATAGGCTTCCAGCCAGGCTTGCCAGGCCGCGAGGAATTGCGCCTGCTCATCCAGAAAAACAGGCGTGGTTCCGAACAGCAGCGGGCGGGAAGCCGCCCGTGCCGGCGTCGTGCCGAGGAGAGCAAGGCCGGCGGCGGTCGCGAGCCACTCGCGACGCCCGGCGCTGAAACGCGAGGTCATGCCGGCATATTACCAAATAGTAACTCCCTGCCGTCAAGCACATGCCAACCGTTACCGAAAGGTAACAATCGAAAATGTATCCTATTGTTATTAAAAGCAAATATTCTGGCACGCAACATGCAATATAGGAAACGCGATTACTCGCATCCCTATCCCAAACATCAGGAGGAAGACATGACCCAAAACGTATGTCGTCGAGACTTGAGCATCAAAGCCGCGCGCTGTCCAAAACCCAAGGTCTTGCTAGGCTTGCTGGGCTTGGGTGTCGGCGCGGTGCTGAGCGCGCCGACTTCGGCGCTGGAACTGTCGCTTTACGGCGTCGGCCACCTGTCCGCCGACAGCATCGACACCGATTCCGACTCAAGCGGCTACATACACAGCAACTCTTCCCGCCTGGGTTTCAAGGGCTCACACGAGGTAAAGGGCGCCAAAATCCTGTTCCAATACGAGTCGGGTGTGGACTTGACCGGCAACGGCACGGGCGACGGCAACGGCGGAGCGAATTCCGGCGGTCAGATATTCACCCGCGCCCGCGATTCTTTTGTGGGCGTAGAAGGCGGATTCGGCACGGTGCTGTTCGGCCGGCTTGGAGCGCTCAATCAATGGCTCTACGACTACAACCTGTTCGGGGATCAGGTGGGTGATCTGGGCAATATCTGGGGCGGCGACGGACTGCCGGGCCGTGCTGACCATGCTGCATGGTACCGCACCCCCAGTTTTGGCGGTGCGACGCTTGCCTTGACCTACGTGCCGGAACAGGGCACCGATGGCGGTGACAGCTTTATTGGCAAGGCCGAATATGTCACGGGCGGAATCAAGCTCGGCGGCGCCTATGCGAACTTCGGCAACAGCACCGGTTCATCTGATACCAAGGTCGCTGCCATTTCGGCAAGCTACGATGCCGGTGCGTTCAATGTAGGCGGCGGTTGGCAGCGGGAGACCGACATTGGGGGCGTGTCGAATAAAGACCGCGACAAGTACACGCTGGGCGCCGCAGTCAAGCTGGGCGGCAGCGGAACCGTCAAGGCTCAGTACACCAAAGCCGACGACCTCGACAACACGTCCGGCACCAGTGCCGATCAATGGGCAGTGGGCTACGACTACGCATGGGACAAGAACACCACGCTGTACGTTGCCTACGCCAGTACCAGCAATGATGCCGGCGCAAGCTACACCTCCTATAACTATGGCCATGGAGATCAGGGGGTGCCGGCTCTTGTTGCAGGTGACAGCCCTTCCGCGATTTCGGTCGGCCTCGTCTACAAATTCGATTTGGGTGTTTTGAAGCGCTGATAGGCATTAAACCGCAAGGGCCGACCGGGTGCGTCGCGGCCGGCCTAGTTCGGCGGCATCCGCCGCGCAGATCACGCAGCAACGCCTGTTCTCATCAGGCGGCTTTCGCCACCCTCACGGGTGGCATTTTTTGAAATGCATGTTCGCGTCGGGTCTTTGCAAAAGGTTTTTTCGGATCATGACGTTGAATCGCAATACGTGCGGTCAACTTGCCGGATCAAAACTGAGCCTGGTTTAAACAATGCGATAGAGCCGTCTCAATAACCCACGAATGCCCAACAAACGAACACTCAACCAATCTTGGAGATTATTGATGGACTATCACCGCATTTTAGATGCCAGCGCGACCTTGAGCCCATGGCCGCTCCTCAATTGCAAAAAGGCCTTGGCAGGAATGGCGGGCGGCAGGGTGCTCAAGGTCATCGTTCACCCTGAAGACGAGGATTC
>JAJYXA010000411.1 GCA_021791235.1 Pseudomonadota bacterium | reverse complement strand
GAAAGTAGTCTTCGTCGGCGCGCTTGAACTGCTCGTCCTCCCTGAGGTTGGCGGCGATGAGCGTGGCGTCGGTGCCGCCGACCAGCCAGGCGTACAGCCCCTGCAGGGTGAATTCGCGGGCGGCTTTGCGTGAACCGGCCATCTCAGAGACGCTTCAGCAGGTTGGCCATTTCGATCGCCACGCGTGCGGCGTCGCGACCTTTTTCATGCATGCGCGCATGGCCCTGTTCTTCGGTGTCGACGGTGAGGATGGCATTGGCGATCGGCACGCCGGTTTCCAGTTGCACGTCGAGAATGCCGCGCGCGGATTCGTTCGATACCACTTCGAAGTGGTAGGTGTCGCCGCGCACCACTGCACCGATGGCGATGAGCGAATCGAACTTGTCCGATTGCGCCATTTTCTGCAGCACCAGCGGATGCTCCAGCGCGCCGGGAACATCGACCAGCAGCACGTCGTCCTTGGCGACGCCGAGGCGGGCCAGTTCGATTTCGCAGGCTGACAAGAGGCCTTCGCAGATGTCCTTGTTGAAGCGGCTCATGACGATGCCGATTTTGAGGCCTGCGCCCTGATAGACCGGGTCGAGCTCGGAGATGTTGTCGGTGGTTCCCATGGTGCGTCCCTCGTTGATGGTTAGGCTTTTTCAGAATAGCCGGTGACTTCCAGCCCGAAGCCGTCCATCGCCGGCATCTTGCGCGGGCTGGCCAGCAGCTTCATTTTGCCGACGCCGAGGTCGCGCAGGATTTGCGCGCCGATGCCGTAGTCGCGCAGGTCGACCTTGCGGGTGGCACTCGCCACCGGATTGATGCGGGCCGGATTAACACGGGCGAGCAGCGCATCGGCGGTCTCCGGTCGATGCAGCAGCACGATGACGCCGGACTGCGATTCGGCGATGCGCTCCATAGCGCCCAGGATCGGCCACGAGTGGCCGCCGCCGGTGACGTCGAGAAAATCCATCACCGAGATCGGCTCGTGCACGCGCACCAGGGTTTCGCGGTCGGCATGAATCTCGCCCTTGACCAGCGCGAGATGGGTTTCGCCGGCGCACTTGTCGCGGTAGGCGATCAGGCGGAAGGCACCATATACCGTCTGGATCAGGCGGTCGGCGGCGCGCTCGACCAGGCTTTCGGTCTGGTTGCGGTAATGGATGAGGTCGGCGATGGCGCCGATTTTCAGGCCGTGTTCCTGCGCGAACGGAACCAGGTCGGGCAGCCGCGCCATGGTGCCGTCGTCCTTGAGGATTTCGCAGATGACGGAAGCCGGCTCCAGTCCCGCGAGTCCCGCGAGGTCGCAGCCGGCCTCGGTGTGGCCCGCGCGCACCAGCACGCCGCCGGGCTGCGCGCGCAGCGGGAAGATGTGGCCGGGCTGGATGATGTCGGTGGGCTTGGCGTTTTTCTTCACCGCGGCCTGGATGGTGACCGCGCGGTCGGCCGCCGAAATGCCGGTGGTCACGCCCTCCGCCGCTTCGATCGACACGGTGAAGGCGGTGCCGTGCGGCGTCTGGTTGTCGGAGACCATCTGCTTCAGGCCGAGCTGGCGGCAGCGCTCGTCGGTCAGCGTCAGGCAGATCAGGCCGCGTCCGTACTTGGCCATGAAGTTGATCGCGTCGGGCGTGACGTGCTCGGCGGCCATGACGAGATCGCCCTCGTTTTCGCGGTCTTCCTCGTCGACCAGCACGACCATGCGGCCAGCTTTGAGTTCTTCGATAATTTCCAGCGTGGAGGCGAGGCTCATCAGTCTTTGTCCATTGGGTTGGTGAATTGCATCATGCGTTCGACATAGCGCGCGATCATGTCGACTTCCAGATTGACGCGGCTGCCGGCCTGCAGATGCTTGAGCGTCGTCATTTCCAGCGTGTGCGGGATGAGATTGAGCGCAAAGCGCGCGCCTTCGACCGCATTGACCGTGAGCGACACGCCGTTCACGGTGATCGAGCCCTTGCGGATGATGTAGCGCGCGAGTCCGCCCGGTGCGTCGATTTCCAGCAGATGCGATTCGCCCACCGGAACGAAGCGGTGCACCGTGCCGACGCCGTCGACGTGCCCGGAGACCAGATGGCCCCCCAGACGGTCGGCCAGGCGCAGCGCCTTTTCCAGGTTGACCTCGGCGCCCGGTATGAAACCGGCAGTGACGCGCAGGGTCTCGGCCGAGACATCGACGGTGAAGCGGTCGGGCGTCAGCGCCACCGCGGTGAGGCAGACGCCGTTGACCGCGATGCTGTCGCCGATGGCGACGTCGGAAAAATCCAGTCCGCCGCCGGTGATGACCATGCGGGCGTCGGCGCCGCGGGTTTCGTATTCGTGGATGCGGCCGATGGCCTGGATGATGCCGGTGAACATGCGTGTAAAGGCCAGCCAGTGAGACCCGGCATTGTAGGCGTTTAGGCGGGGTGGGTGAACCCCGTTGACGCCCCGGTGACCCGCAAGCAGACACGGGCTGATGCTCTTATCAGGATAAGCGGGTCTTCAAGTTGCTATAATAATAGCTTTTCAAGGATTCCAGTACCGGCATGACGACGCCCCCATCATTTGCCATTCGCGGCCGCACCCTGTTGCCCATCGTGCAGGGGGGCATGGGGGTGGGCATATCGGCCCACCGGCTGGCAGGCACCGTGGCGCGTGCCGGCGCAGTGGGCACGATCGCGAGCATCGACCTGCGCCACCACCACGCCGATCTGTCCGAACAGGCGAAGCCCTGCCGCGACAAGGACGAACTCAACCGCTTGAATTTGATTGCGCTCGACCGCGAGATCAAGGCCGCGCTCGAGATCGCGGCGGGCCGCGGGCTGGTGGCGGTCAACGTGATGAAGGCGGTGACCGAGCATTCGGCTCTGGTACGGCAGGCGTGCGCTTCCGGCGCGCAGGCGATCGTGATGGGCGCGGGGCTGCCGCTCGACCTGCCGGAACTGACCGAAGGCTATCCCGAAGTCGCGCTGATCCCGATCCTGTCGGATGCGCGCGGCGTCGCCATCGTGCTGAAGAAATGGGCGCGCCTGAAAAAATTTGGGAGCGGCGGTCGATTGCCCGACGCCATCGTGATCGAGCATCCGTTGTATGCGGGCGGGCACCTCGGCGCTCCGAATCCCGCCGACCTCGCCAGCGCCCGCTTCGATTTCGCCGAAGTGCTGCCCGGCATCTTCAGACTGTTCGACGACATGGGCATCGCGCGCGGGCAGATTCCGATCATCGTCGCCGGCGGCATCAACAGCCACGAAAAACTGCTGGCCGCGCTGGCGCTGGGGGCGAGCGCGGTGCAGGTCGGCACGCCGTTTGCCGTCACCGCGGAGGGCGACGCCTCCCCCGACTTCAAGCGGGTGCTGCTGGATGCGAAACCCGAGGACATCGTCACCTTCATGAGTGTCGCCGGGCTGCCGGCGCGCGCGGTGAAAACCCCGTGGCTCGCCAATTACCTCAAGCGCGAAGCCAAGTTGCAGTCCGTAGCCAAGGCCGATCCCGCGCGCTGCGCCATCGGCCTGCATTGTTTGACACAATGCGGCCTGCGCGACGGCATCAGGAAGGCCGGGCAGTTCTGCATCGATTCGCAGCTGGTGGCGGCGTTGAAGGGCGACGTCAGCAAAGGCTTGTTCTTCCGCGGTTCGGAACCACTGCCCTTCGGCGGCGAAATCCGGCCGGTGCGAGACCTGATCGACTATCTGCTCACCGGCGTGAAACCCATGGAGGCAGCAGCGGCGTGAGCGACCTCGGCGAGCGCATCCATACTTTCGGCCGCGCCATGCTGGAACGGCACGGCGAACGGGTGCACAAGATCGCGCTCGACGCCGGCTTCACCTGCCCCAACCGCGACGGCAGCAAAGGCATCGGCGGCTGCACCTTCTGCAACAACAAGTCCTTCGCCCCCGGCGCGCGCGACCAGGTCCCGCTCGCCGCGCAGTTCGACCGCGCGCGCGTCCGCATCGCAAAGGGCACCGGCGCGCGGCGCTTCATCGCCTATTTCCAGGCCTACACCAACACCTATGCCCACGTGGACGAACTGCGCGCGCTCTACGATGCCGCGCTGGCGGCGCCGGACGTGACCGGGCTGGCGATCGGCACCCGGCCCGACTGCGTGCCGCCGCCGGTTCTCGATCTGCTGGCCGAATACCGCGGGCGCGGCCACGAGGTATGGCTGGAGCTCGGCCTGCAGTCTTCCTTCGACGCCACGCTCGCGCGCGTCAACCGCGGCCACGGCTTCGCCGAATACGAATCCGCCACCCGCGCAGCACGGGCGCGCGGCATCCCGGTGTGCTGCCACCTCATCGTCGGCCTGCCGGGCGAGGACGAATCACACAGCCATATCAGTCTCGACCGCGTGCTCGAGGTCGGCGTCGACGGCCTCAAGCTGCATCCGCTGCACGTGGTGAAGCACACCCGGCTCGCGATCGAATGGAAGCGCGGCGAATACGCCCCGCTGGCCGAGGCGGACTACGTGCGCATCGCCGCCGACCTGATCGAGCGCACGCCGTGGGAGGTGGTGTACCACCGCGTCACCGGCACCGCCGCGCCAGACATCCTGCTGGCGCCCGCGTGGTGCGCCAAGAAGTGGGACGTGCTGAACGGCATC